>CANPXO010000104.1 GCA_947586205.1 uncultured Bacilli bacterium | reverse complement strand
AACTTTTTAAATATGATATTGAGATTGCTAGTACTTTTAAAGATATTATCTAATTTTTCATATTCCAATTTTGCTTTCTTTTCTGTTTCACTTTTTGTATAAAAAATATCTGATAAAGTATATATTCTACCATTATCATTGAATTCAATTATCATTGTTGTATCATAAATATATTTTTTAGGTAATGACAAGTTATTTGGTAAATCTACAATAAAATGAAAATCTAACATTTTAAATGAAAATATATAAAAATGAAAATTTTCTATTATATAGTCGCTTTCAAACACAATTCTGTCTTTGGTTTCTTTACTGACTTCGGTATTACTTTCTGATTCTGTAAATGGAGCATCTTCTAACCTTATATTTATTTTTTTTAAAAACTTCATAAAATTATTCATTTCAAGATTTCCTTTCGTTGATAGTATTATACTACTAGATATTCAAAAAAAAAATACTAAAACTGCCAAAATTTTAAGTAAAGTTTTAAGTATTTTTGCATATTTACTTATTAAGAACAAAGTTAGTAGAAACTGAATAAGATTTTCCATTATCTAAATCATTTAGATATTTAACTATTTTATACTCTCCCGATGACAGATTTCCATATACTGTTTTCCAATCTTGCTTCATTTCCAATTCATTGCTATCATTTACAAAATAATTTTCTAAAGTTGTAATCTTATTATCAATCTTTTCATCAAGTTGAATCCAATCATTATCTACTTTTTTATAAATCGTAAAATTTTGACTATAAGCATGTTTTTGCTTATTATCACTATTATCAGTAATCAAAATTGTTGTTGATTCACTAGTCAATGTTCCACTTTTTATAATCATTGACACTCCTTCTGCTGAATCCCCATCATATTTTTTTAACTGCACTTCGGAATTATGTATTGTACAACCAGTCACAAATAAAATTAGAAAAGACAATAATATAAAATTTTTCATTTTTTCCTCCTTTATATAAAATATTGTATCAAATTAATAAAAAGGAAAAAAGATTTAAATCTACAAAATCTTTTTTCTTTTTAATTGGTTTAATATCTTGTAAGATTAAAATTACTATCTAAAAACATAACATTTGAGTAAATCATAGGGCCTGGTTCTTTGCAATCTGTATCGGTACATATTTTTGCATGAACTATACCTGCAACAGTGTTACCTAATGAATTAATTTGAAAAACTACTCCACCACTATCCCCATTATTGCATAGTACGTTAGTAAGAATGAACTTGGCAAAATAATTGCCTTGTTTATCAGTGTAAGAGTAATTAGTATTAGATATTACTCCTTTTGTAAGTTGAGTTGCAAAACCTTCTTTTGCAATAAGCCCTCCCTCAACATTTACATGGAATGTACTTGTTAAAGTAGATAGTACTGATGAAGGATAAACGGGATATTGAAGATTGTTTGTGACAGTATTTCCAGAAGACAATGCTATAAATTCTCCATCAATTCCGTTAGCATCATCACGAATGCGTTCAGTGACAACACCAAAACCAATTACATTTTCATTCCTAACAAAACAATGAGCAGCTGTCATAAAACCGTCTACACCATTCATTCTAGCTCGAAATCCAATAGAACATATATTATTAATATTACCACCTGCATTGTAAGTTGATGTAAGTGTAACATTTTGTTCATTTTTTACAAATCGAATTAAAGGTGAATCTATAACGTTTGATTTAAACCATTCTTGTTCTTCTAATGTATTATTTTTTAATTCAACTACAACAATATTATTTTTTGTATCTACATAATTTGCACTTAAACTTTTAGTGTCTACATCTTTTTGAGTAAAATATGCAATAATTGCATCATTAACTTTATTTAATTCTTCATATGAATTATTTACATATTCATATACAATATTTTCATCATATTTTTTTGTTGTATCTAAAATAGACTTTTCTTTGGCATCTTTAACAATTTGTATAACTAACTCATTATTATCATTAATATACTGTCCTCCAAAAGAATTTGGATACTTAACTTCATTACTATTTTGATCGTAATATGTTAATGCAATTTGATTTGCAATTAAATTAGCTTTTTCATTGTTAGAAAGTATCGTTTTATACTCACTTCCATAAGTATTCTTAAAAGACTCTGCCACTAAAGCTTTAGTCTCGCTTGACTCAATATCAACATAAGATAATTGAACATTACTATTTTCCTTAAATATATGCGAATTAGATATCAACACTAAAGCAAATACAAATGCAATCATAAAAATATAAACCAAATTTTTCTTTTTTAATTTTTTCATAAATTTTTCCTTTCCTTTCAATAATTTTTAATTTAATTAAATTAATTAATTATATGTTTTTTTAAATCACTATATCCTTTCTCTATTGATTATCAATTCATGACTTAATAATCTTTCAACAAAAATAATAAATTTACGTCTAAATATTATTATTTTTATACATTCAATTACAACAAATCTTTTGCTTAAAAAACCTCCTCTCCCTCTGAAAAAAGCATAGCAGAAAGATAAAATTTTTAGTAGTGACAACTTAGCACATTATA
>CANPXO010000103.1 GCA_947586205.1 uncultured Bacilli bacterium | reverse complement strand
TGTAAATGATACTATAAGAATGTACAAAAAAGGGAAAAAATTCATGTACAAAATTGTACATAAAATAAACCCTTAAAAGTACATTCTTTTGTTATACTCTAATTGGATAGATTGGAGGTGACAAAATGAAAAATTTGAAAGGAGCATTAGCATGTTTGGAAACATCACAAATAAAACCTAATTATTCTTCATTAGGAAGAGAATATGGTGTAGACAGAAGAACAGCAAAAAAAATACATCTTGGGATTATAAATAGAAAGAGAGGTAGAAAAGAAACATCTAAGCTAGATCAATATCAAGAATTAATAAAAAGTAAGCTGAATATACCTGGTACAAATAAGAAAGCAGTTTATGAATATATAATCATGAATGTAGATAAAGATATAGGAACTTATTCCAATTTTAATAAATATGTATCAAAAAACAAAGACTTACTAATTCCTAAAAAGATAGATGTTCATCCTAGATTTGAAACAGAATATGGAGAACAACTGCAATTTGACTGGAAAGGACCTATCACATTACATAATAGATCAGGAGAAGAATTTGTTTTCTATGTTTTTTCCACCACTTTAAGTGCTTCAAGAATGCATATTTATGAAATTTGCAAGTATATGACTAGAGAAGAAGTACAAAGATGTTTAATTCATTGCTTTGTAAAACTTGGAGGTGTCCCTAAAACACTACTTACTGATAATATGTCTAGCATAGTAAACTATTCAGAACATGAATTTGTAAGTGAATTTAAAGCCTTTTGTAAAGACATGGGAACGATTCCTAAAAAATGTAAGGTACGAAGTTGTGAAACAAAAGGAAAAGTAGAAAATTGCAATAAATTTGTAAATTGGCTCTTACCCTATGATAGAGAATTTGATACAGAAGAAGAATTAATAAACATTATGAATCGAATCAACGATAAAATTAATAGTCAAGTAAACGAAACAACAAATATGACTCCTATAGGACTGTTTCAAATTGAAAAAGAATACTTGCAACCCTTACCTAAACAAGATGTAATAGATCAATATTTAGATTGTATGATACCTGCCCGAGTATCAAATGAAAGTCTTGTTTATTATAAAGGTACAAAGTATTCTGTTCCACCAAAGTATATCAACCAAACTGTAAAATTACAGGTTATTGATAATAAACTTTTTATCTATTATAACACTTACCTCATTACAACGCACGAATTATCGAATCAAAAGATACAATATCATGAAACAGATTATGCCGAATGTTTAAGACAAACTATGCCATATAAAGCTACAGATGAAATAGAAGAAATAGCAAAAGAAAATTTAGAATTGTTAAGTCGATTAACAAAATAGAAAGAAGGAATGTAAAAATGAATTATAAAAAAACGACTGATACAAGAATTATGATGGACTGTCATTTGGATAGTATGAAAGAATATCTTCAAAGTACATATTATTATTTTAAAAATCCAACTTGTGTATATGAGGAAGAAGAAATTGAATGGGGTTTACTAGCTATGCTAGAATATGCAGAAAATATGGAAAACCTTTTAGAAGAATATGAAGAAGCATACGAAAAAGAAGTTTATGAAAAATTAGGACATCAGAATGAAAACAGAAATATAAAAGCATTATTTATATTAGAAATTAACTTTCACAAAAATTTAGATCGAATTCAAGAGTATGGACAAGATGCTTTAGACTTATATATGGGATATGAAAGTCTTCCAATATCTAAGATATTAAAACAGTTACTTTTGGCTAAAGAATGTGCTGATGCACTGTATAAAATATTAGATGAAATTATGGTTATTTATGAAACAGAATTGGAGAGTATTTATGAATATTTATAATAAATTATTGAATAATTTAGAACAGTTAAAACTATTGAAAATAAAAGAATATTTAGATAATTATATCAATCTTATCAATGATAAGAAAATGGATATTGTTCAAGCTTTGTTCGAACTTACAGAAGAAGAGATCAAATTGAAAGAAGAAAAAGCAATTCATGGATGTGTTAAAGTAGCAAATTTTCCTTTTTTTAAAACATTTGAGGAGTATGATTTCTCTTTTCAACCTTCTATTAATAAAGATAAAATTCTTGATTTCAAAAATCTAAGATTTATTGAAAATCATGAAAATATATTATTTGTTGGTAGTCCTGGGGTGGGTAAAACCCACCTGGCTACTGCCATAGGGATAGAAGCAGCTAAAAACAGACAAATCACTTATTTTATAAATTGTAATGATTTAATTGCAGATTTAAAAAATGCTCATCATGAAAATAGATTAGAAGACCGATTAAAATTTTATAATAAATATAAAGTATTAATTATAGATGAAATGGGATTTTTACCTATAGATAAAGAAGGTGCTAATATATTATTTCAATTAATAAATAAAAGGTATGAAAAAAAATCCGTTATTATTACAACGAATATTCCTTTTAATAAATGGACAGATATATTTGGTGATTCTGTCTTAACAAATGCTATTCTAGATAGGTTATTACATCATTGCCACATATTTAATATTACCGGAAGATCTTATAGAACAAAAGATTTAATTGAAGAAAAAACAAAAAATAATTAAAGTATTTTTGGTATTAAAAAGGGTTATATTGAACTGTACATTATATTCCATTTTTTGTACATGAATTTTTTCCACTTTTTGTACATTTTATTATTGACTTTTACA
>CANPXO010000102.1 GCA_947586205.1 uncultured Bacilli bacterium | reverse complement strand
ACTCATCATTAAATTCTTTAAATCTTAATTTAGGAGTATTCATTTTCTCACCACTTTTCTAGTCCTTAAGTTTGATAAAAAGATACCAAATCTTGTAACATAATTATAGCATTATTTTTAACAATTTCCTATATTGTTATTAAAAAAAGAAAAAGTTCATTTGGTAACTTTCTCTTGAATATCTTTACATATTAAATCAATACATTTTTTCTTTTGTGATAATCTCGGGTGAACATAAAGATTTAATGTAATATTTACATTTGCATGACCTAGTAATTCACTAACAGTTTTATAATCAATTCCTAGTGATATACAGTTCGTTGCAAAAGTATGTCTTAATGAATGAAAATTAAAATGTTTAGTCTTTGTTATTTCTAATACTTTATTAAAATATTTGCGATAATTTCTTGGTTCAACAAATGCATTAGTTCCTGTTAAAATGTAATCATTATTTGAACTTTTTAACCGCTTTAATATTTCCAGAAAATTTCTATTGATAGGTATTTCTCTATTAGCATTTTTTGTTTTAGGCGTTGTTATTATTATTTTAGATATATTTTTTACTTTGTCTTTAATATATATTCTTTGAATCGTTTTATTTATAGTTAAGATTCCTTTTTTAAAATCTATATCATCCCATTTTAAAGCACATAATTCACCAATTCTTATTCCTGAATAAAGACTAATTAAAATACCAATATTTTTATTTGATAAATTTTCTAAAACATAATCTCTTAACTTATTTTGCTCGTGTTTAGTTAAAACATAAATTTTCTTTTCCTTATTTGTTTTTGGATAATTAAAAGTTAATTCGATATGTTTTAATTTATCTTCATTAATAGCTTTTTTTAAGCTTCCTTTAATAATGATTGTTATATCTTTTATTGTTTTTTCAGATAAGCCACAATTTCCTTTTTTATTTCCGTTTTTAAATAATTCGATTAAAAAATCTTGAATTATTTTATGATTTAAATCAGATAAATAATAATTACCCAACTTGGGAATTATATGATTAAAAATGCTATTAGAATAATTTGCATAAGTTGATTCTTTTATATAATTTTTCTTCTCAATAAGCCAATCATATATCCAATCACTATAAAGTATTTTCTTCTTTAAGATCATAAATCAAATTCCTCCTTTCTTGACAATATTATATAGAAAAAAAGAATGTACACTTTCTATCTATTAAGTATCAAACTTAAGGACTAGAAAAGTGGTGAGAAAATGAATGCTCCTAAATTAAGATTTAAAGAATTTAATGATGAAATAAAAATTTATAATTTTAATGATGTTGCTGATTACAAAAAGGGGCCATTTGGTAGTTCCCTAAAAAAATCAATGTTTGTACCAAAAAGTGCTGAAAGTATAAAAATATATGAACAACAAAATGCAATAAAAAAGGATTGGAAACTATCTAGATATTTCATAACTAAAAATTATGCTAATAAATTAAAAGGATTTGAGGTAGGACCAAATGATATTATTGTATCTTGTGCAGGAACGATTGGAGAATCATATATATTGCCTAGCGATGCTGAAAAAGGAATAATAAATCAAGCACTAATGAGAATTCGTGTAAAAAATATAATAAATCAAAAATACTTTTTGTATGTGTTTGATAATATGATTACTAATTTTTCTAAAACTTTTAGTAATGGTAGTGCAATTAAAAACATTCCTCCATTTGCTGACTTAAAAAAGCAACTGCTTAATTTACCTTCATTAGAAGAACAAAATAAAATTAGTAAATTTATTTCATTATTAGATAAAAAAATAGAACTTCAATCTAAGAAAATAGAAGCCCTTAAGTTATATAAAAAAGGACTATATAAATTATATTTTTCTAATAATTCAAAAAAATGTAGGGAAATACCACTCAAAAATATTTGTGAAATAACTACAGGTAAACTTGATGCTAATGCTATGGTTGAAAATGGAAAATATAGATTTTATACTTGTGCTAAGAACTACTTTTATATAAATGAATATGCTTTTGATACTGAAGCACTTTTAATATCGGGAAACGGAGCTTATGTAGGATATATCCACTATTATAAAGGTAAATTTAATGCTTATCAAAGAACCTATGTTTTAACAAATTTTAAATATAATATAAAATATATAAAATGTTATTTAGATTGTTTTTTATCTAAGCGAATAAACTCTGAGAAAAAAGAAGGCAATACTCCATATATTGTAATGGGAACATTATCTAAGATGAGTATCAAACTACCCAGTGAAGAAAACCAAGAAAGAATCTCAAACAATTTTGATTTATTAACAGATAAAATAAATTTAGAAGAAATTAAACTAGATAAACTAGAATCACTAAAAAAAGGACTTATGCAAAATATGTTTGTATAAATCCTTTTTAATTATAGTTCTTCTAATCCTAATTCTTTAAGATATACATTGAGTTCTTTATTAACTTCAGCTATTTCTTTATCTATATCTTTTAATTCTTTTTGCACTTGTTTTATATCTATTTTTTCTTCCTCTTCAAATGTATCAACATATCTGGGAATATTTAAATTGTATTCATTTTCTTCAACTTCACTCATAGGAGCAACATGACAATATTTTTCTATTTCAATTCTATCAATATATGTTTTAACAATTTTATCAACATCTTCATCTCTAAGTCTATTTTGATTTTTTCCAGCTTCAAATTCTTTAGAAGCATCAATAAATAAAATATTATCTTCATGTTCTCTACATTTTTTAAATACTAGAATACAAGTAGGAAT
>CANPXO010000101.1 GCA_947586205.1 uncultured Bacilli bacterium | reverse complement strand
TTTCAAAGACTTCCTAATGGCAAAGGTGTTCAAAATGAATTGGAACGTGTTTTAAGTGAACTTAGTAAAACTTTTGTGGAAGTAAAAGGTGCAGGAAGAACCGATGCTGGAGTTCATGCTTTTGATCAATGTGTTCATTTTGATTTAGATGTTCAGATAGATGAAAAAAAATTAAAGTATGCACTCAATCGTTTGCTGTGTCCTTATGTTTCAGTAAATTCGGTAGAGAAAGTAAATTCTCATTTTCACGCGAGACATAATGTGAAAGAGAAGATTTATGTTTATCAAATTTATACTGGTGAAAAAAATCCTTTTTTGGAAGATTATGTTTATTCTTTTCCTTATGATTTAGATATCGATAAAATGAAAGAATGTTCTAAATTGTTTTTAGGCTTGCATGATTTTAAAAATTTTGTTTCTGGGGAAAGAGAAGATTATCGAAGTATAATTGATGATATTATAATAACGAAAGAAAAAAAGTTTATTCGATTTACTTTTCGTGGAAAAGGTTTCTATCGTTATATGGTTCGTAGTTTAGTTGGGGCGATTATTGATGTTGGTTTAAATAAAGTAAGTATAGAAGATATAAAAAATGCTTTAGATTTAAAGTCATCTAAAACATTTAGAGTCGTTCCTGCTAAGGGTCTTTATTTGGTTAAGGCTCAATATTAGCAACTGTAAAATGGTTTTCAGAGCTTCCTGTTCCACTTATTGTTTTAACGGTATTTTTTAAATATAAGGTAGGCTGTACACTGTATTGTGCGTCTGTGGGTGGATTTGATAAATAACCAAGATGATTGATTCCAAAAACACGTGGAGAATCTTTTTGAAAAAGTGCTGTTATAGTATATGTTTCTTTTTCGAGTAAAAGATGTAACCAATTATTGTTTCTACAATCAGGATAGGTTCCTAAATCGTCTTGCCATGCACTTCCCCAAGCTCTTAAATTTTTGCTTAAACAAGTATCTCTATTAGTCTCGGAACCTCCTATGGTACTATATCCAAAATCTGATGGATATAATAAACCTACATTTCCTTTAAATGTTTTTTCTCTGGTTATATTATCGTTACAATTTGAAATTACAGTTGAACTGCAAGAACTAAGATATGATTCCGTAGTTTCTCGTTCTTTTTGATAAAAGTCAGGAGCATTATAATAATTATTTAGTTGAGTGGTATTCCAAGTTACGTTTTCAATTTTATTTTGAACATTTTTAAGACCATTTGCAAAGCTACAATCAACGGTAGTTTCGTTTGAATCTGAATAACATTTTTGGTTACTTAATGAATTCCAATAATAATTATTTAACAAGTTATTGAGGTCAGCATTTTTCCAATCGTTTATACCTCGTCCATTGTTTATATTTGATGACGAACTATCCCAACTAAATTTTCCAATGCTTTCTTCTTTGATAATTTTAACTCTTTGTTCAATTGTATCATTTATTTTTACATTCACGAGTCCGATGATTCTCCATGTTTCATCATTAAATGTAAGATAGTTGTTAGGACTTACTCCAGCATACCGATATTCTTTATTTTTCCAACCTGCATCTTCAAAGTCGATGTCGTCATGGGTAACTTCATAAAGTCCGTCACCACTTGTAACGATTGGAACTCCATGTCTGAGTAAAAATATTCCTTTTTTAAAGTAAAGATTACATTTCGTTCTTGAGGTAGTCACACCATGAACTTGAATTACATAATTTTCTGTTAAAGCAACTTTAATATTGTCATCTTGACTTCCATTTACCCCACAGAAACTATTTTCTTCATCTAGCACATAGCCATTATCTTTAACTGGCATATCTTTTTGAATAGCACCATCATAATAAAATGCAAAATAAATGTTCCCAGGATCTTGTACTGTACCATTAATCACATTCTGATTTGTTTTTACTTCAAAGATAGCAAATGTTCTATAGAGAATAACTCCTGATACTAAAAAAATACAGAATAAAGTAAATATAACGATGCTTGCTTGTCTTTTATTTATTTCTTTAAATCTTTCTAATTTCATTTTGTTTCCTACTTTCTGAAATAAGTATATCACATTTGCTCGTATTTTCATACAAATTTTTAATGAAATATTATTTAATGGGAAAATAAATTTATGGTGATGAAGAAATGATATCAAATAAAATTTATTTTCTTCGTGAAAGAGATGAACTTACTCAAGCAGAACTGGCTCAAGTTTTAAAACTTCCAAGAGTATCTATTAGTAATTGGGAAAGATGTATTGAAATGCCAAACATTAAACATCTAAATACTTTAGCTAATTATTTTAAAGTTACTTTGGATTATATCATGAACCTTGATGAAAAAAATCATTATTCCAGTGTTAAAAATTTTGAAATTGATAAATTGACGGTTGGAAATAGAATTAAAGAAATTCGTAAAATCCATCATTTAACTTTGAGAAATTTAAGTAATCAACTTAATACAACTTCATCGACTATTTCTGCTTATGAAACAGGAAAGACTATGTTGCTCACTTCTTTTGCTTATCAAATTTGTGTTCATTATCATGTTTCGATGGACTGGCTTTATGGAAGAATTTGATTTTTCTTACACTTTTTTGCAAAATACGCACGATTTTGTTTGACATTATGGCAAGTTTCACATATAATTTTAATCGGTACATTTTATTTGTCTTGGAAGTGGTTTGCCGTGGGAAAGTGGACTAAAGAAGAGATTAGATGAAAGGAAAAAAATTATGAGTACATTTTTACAAAAGAAAGAAAATGTGGAAAGAAAATG
>CANPXO010000100.1 GCA_947586205.1 uncultured Bacilli bacterium | reverse complement strand
TTGTCAAAAAGTTTACCAACTAAACAAAAATGCAAATTTTAACAATTTTGTTTAGTATAGTGAACAAATTAAAAAGAACACAGTCACAAATAGTTTAAAATATAGTATAATGATGGTGTGATGAACATGAAAAATACAAAGAAAAAAATTAATCAAATTATTTTCTTACTCCGCATCCTTTTAGTGTGCCTTGTTTTATTAGGCTCTACTTTAATTGCTAATCATCTTTATATTGTAGAAAAAGAAAAAATCTTATTAAATGAACAAATTGAACAACAAAAATCAGAAATCGAAAGATTAAAGCAAGAAAAAGAAGAACAAGAAAGACTTGAAAAACAAGAAAAAGAGAAGAAATATCAAACTTGTATGTTATCGCCATACCAAAGTGAGAGTCTACAAAGTGAAATAGATGCTTTAGAAAAAGAATATGAGGGTTGGAATTTAAGTTTTTATGTAGAAGATGTAGTAAACGAGTATACCATGAATAAAACAGAGAACACAGTTTACTTTGGTGCAAGTGTAATCAAACTAGTGGATGTTTTATATTTAATTAATAAAGCTATGGCTGGTGAAGTTGACTTATCCACAACCATGACTTATGAAAGTAAACACCAATATGTTTACAGCGAGGGTATGAAAAATCACAAAATTGGGGATGAAGTCCCATTAAAAGAAATTATGGAATATGCTATCTCTGTGAGTGATAACACAGCTCATATGATGCTTTTAGATTATATAGGTATCGAAAACTTAAGAAAATTCGCTGAAAGTATCAATGTAAAAACGACAATTTCATCAAGTGATAAATTTGGAAATTTAAGAGCCATTGATGGATACAATATTTTAAAAGAAGCTTATCGAATCTTATCATTACAAAATGAATACAGTTACTTTTTAGAAGATATTATGGATAGTGATTACTACAACGAACTTAATTTTGATGATGTAAGATTCTTACATAAATATGGCTATGCTTCTCGTCATTATAATGAAATAGGAATTTATTATCAAAATGAAAATCCATATTTAGTTTCGATATTTACAAGATATGCGTATGATGATTATTCTAAAATTATTGGTGACTTAAGCAAAAAGATATACAATATCTATTCTAAAAATTATGAAGCGAAGAAAGAATATTGTTTAAAAGAAAAAGAAAATGGAGTATAAGTTATGAAAAAGATTGTGATAAATAATGCAAATAATTTAACAGATGCAGATATGACAGAAGTTGTACAAAGAGTGAAAGGCTTATTAATCAATTCTAAGAATGAAATTCTACTTGGTTATTCACATCATGATTACCAATTTCCAGGAGGACATGTCGAAGAAAATGAATCTCTCATTGATACACTTCATAGAGAAATTTTAGAAGAAACAGGTATGGATTTAAAACTGGATAATAATACTCCTTTCGCATGCACGATAGGATATTATAAGGATTGGCCTATGGAAGGAAAAAATCGTAAAACAGAAATATATTATTTTGAAGTAAAGACAGATGCGCTTCCTAATTTAGAAAATACAGAATATACAGAAGATGAAATAGATGGTCATTTTGAACTAAGGTATATTCCTTTAGATAATATTGAAGACGAATTAAGACGGAATGCAGAAGAATATGGAGACACAAAAGGAATTGCAAAAGAAATGTTAGAATTATTTAAAATATACAAAAATAAACAATAAAAAATTGTTTATTTTTTAATAAATAGTACAAAAACAAGTGATTTTTAATAAAATAAGTAAAAAAATATTGTTTATTTTATAAATATGGAATATAATGATAAAGAGGTGAAAGAATATATGGAAATTGAAAAAATAACTTTAGGCGGATTTAAAAATATCAAAAAAATAGAAATAGAATTAAATAAAATAACGAGTCTTTTATCTATTAATAGTTATGGAAAATCAAATGTTTTGGATGCTATTATTTTTGGTTTAAGTTTTATTCATGCAACTGGAGAACAAAAACACGACATGATGGACATAAATTCTTATAAGCCCTTAAATAAAAATATATTATATGAAAATTTCTCATTTGAATTAGAGCTGATTAATAATGATAATGAAGAATTTAATAAAGTAATTTATGGCTATACTTTTTCATGGGAAACTTCACATAAAAAATCTAAAATATTACAGGAGTATTTAAAGATAAAATCTACAAATTCTCAAAAATATGTAAGTTTTATAAAACGTGATGAAAAGAATGTACTAATAAAACCATCTTTAAGTGCAAACTGTACAAAAAATATAAAAATTGAAGATAATGAATTAATTATAAATAAACTTTTAGCATATGATAATCTATTTTTTAAAGATATAATTAACGAGTTAAACTTAATAGATATTTACATTGATAGACATTTTAACACAAGCAAATTTTATGATAATCATTTAATGAAAAAAAATACTCAAAATTATGTATTAAATGAAAATTCAAATATACCATTTTTATTATTTAATTTAAAAAATGATTATCCAGAAAAATACAATCTAATCATTAATACCATGAAAGATATATTTCCTTTTATAAGTCAAATGGAAATAGCTGAGTATGAACTAAACGAAGAAAAATTATCAAATCTATTAAATTCTAAAAAATTTGTAGAAGAAAATATGCTTTACTTCTTATTTGCAATAGAAGAAAATGTTGTAGAACCTATTCTTTTTTTCAATATGTCTGATGGAGTAAGAAGAGTATTACTTATACTTATTACTTTAGTTTTAGCTGAGATAAATCATTGTTCAATTGTGGCTATTGAAGAACCAGAAAATTCATTAAATCCTAAACTTCTTCAAAGATATTTAATAACATTAAATGGATTTGCAAAAAACACTAAAATTATTATTACAAGTCATTCTCCATATCTAGTTAATTATCTAAATCCTTCTAATATTTATTTAGGTTTACCAAAC
>CANPXO010000099.1 GCA_947586205.1 uncultured Bacilli bacterium | reverse complement strand
TCATCATGAATTTTCTGAATTAACGGAACAAAATAATAGATAAAGTGCTTTTCTAAATGTAAAAGAGGTAAAGTAATTGAAATTTTCTTATTTTCATACTTTAATTGAAACTTTGGATGAATACTATAAGCTTCCAAAAACAACTTATCTCCCTTAATCTGAGAAGAAATACTCTCAGGCAAGACAACTTTGACAATTCGAATATTCTGTTCAACTTCGGTAATAGAAAGCTCTAAAGCAAGTTTCTCAAACCATTCTTCATACATATAAACTTGCATTTCCTCTGTAACTGTTCCAAATCGGTCCTCCAAAGTAGCCTTCACTTCTTCTAATTTCTGATAAGAATCAATCTCATTAATTAATTTATGAATTTCAATTTTAATAGATTCATCAGAAACATAACTATCTTCGATATGCGTATCAACATTAATTAAAGCTTCTTTACTTGAGTCGTCATCAGTGACTTCTTCTCCCTTAAGACGTTTCATCTCTTCTTCAATCATTTTCATATATAAACTAATACCAACCGTATCCACAAATCCAGCCTGTTCACTTCCCAAAATATCTCCAGCTCCACGAATGGATAAGTCCCGCATAGCAATCTTATAGCCACTTCCAAGTTCAGTAAAATCCCGAATAGCTTGCAGTCTTTTCACCGCGATATCATTAAGCATCTTATTTTTATTATAAAGTAAATAAGCATAGGCAATCTTGTTACTTCTTCCCACTCTACCTCTTAGCTGATAAAGTTGACTGAGTCCAAAATGATCTGCATCATAAATAATCAAAGTATTGGCATTTGGAATATCAATTCCCGTTTCGATAATCGTGGTAGATAGGAGAATATCAAAATCATGACGAATAAAACTTTCCATAATATCATCAAGTTCTGCCTTACTCATTTGTCCATGTGCAAACCGAATACGTGCTTCAGGAACTAACTTCTTTAAAGCATACATTTTTTCTTCAATCGTCTCTATCTTATTATAAAGAACGAAGATTTGTCCATCTCGTGCCATTTCTTTGTAAATCGCATCTTTTACTAATAAATCACTTTCTTGAATCACATAAGTTTGAACAGGATAGCGATTCACTGGTGGAGTATCAATAATAGATAAATCACGAAGTCCTGACAAAGACATTTTTAATGTTCTAGGGATTGGTGTTGCCGAAAGTGTAAGTACATTCACATCATTTTTAAGTTGTTTAATCTTTTCCTTATGGGTAACCCCAAACCGTTGCTCTTCATCAATGACTAATAAACCTAATTTTTGACATTCAATTTTATCACTTAATAGCCGGTGGGTTCCAAAAACAATATCAATCTTTCCAGATTTCAAACCTTCTAAAATTTCTCTAGCCTCTTTCTGGGTGGTAAACCGGTTAAATAATCGAATTTCCACTGGATAATTTTTAAATCTTTCCAAAGCAGATTCATATTGTTGTTTGGACAAAATCGTAGTTGGACATAAATAGAGAACTTGTTTGTTATTACAAACCGTCTTAAACATAGCCCGAAAAGCCACTTCCGTTTTTCCAAATCCAACATCCCCACATAATAAACGGTCCATAGGGACTTCAGAATCTAAATCTTTTAAAATATCTTGAATCGCTCTTGCTTGGTCTTTCGTTTCTTCATAAACAAACTCTGAACCAAAAACTTCTTCTTCCGCATAGTCTTTATAAGCCTCACCAACTGTACTCTTCCTTTGAGCATAAAGTTTAATGAGTTCCCCAGAAATATCTTTAATTTTCTTTTGAATTGCCTGTTTTTTCTTCTGCCATGAAGTCGATCCAATCTTATTAATTTGCGGTTTCATTCCATCTTTATCACTATACTTATAGATAGTAGAAATTTTTTCAACAGGAACATAAATCTTATCATTATCCAAGTACTCCAGTTTTAAATAATCTTTTTTTACTCCAAATTTCTCTAAAGTCACAACACCAGCATAAACTCCAATACCGTAAGTCCGGTGAACAATATAATCTCCCGTCTTTAACGCATCAATATCATCAATCTTTTTTCCCATCCGAATATTATTTTTATATTTGACTTCCTGTTTCACTTCTTCAATATCATATTCGGAAATTACTACATAATTTTCCCAAAAGAAGCCTTTATTAATCTTACCAAGAACATAGTAAATACCAGGATTTTCTTCCATCCCTTCTTTATAAGGAATGAGATTTCCATCAAATAAATTTCTTATTTCTTCTACTTGATGCTTCTTGGATAAAACAAAAAGTACTTGTTTCTTATGAAGAACAGATCCTTCTACAAAATCCTTTAATTTAGAAAATTGACTATGAAAATTCTCCATTTCTCGTGAAGAAAACTTAAGTACATTCTTCTTTTGTAACTCATTTACCACTGAGTTTAAGTATAATGTGGTTGAAGGTTTCAAATCTTCTAAAGTAAAACAATGCCTCTTTTCTCCTAACCCTTGTTCCTGATTATAAAGAAGAATTTCTTCTAATAGCTTTTTATAAGATGCCTCAATCTGAGCATAATCTTGGAAGATGACTACAGGATTCTCGCAATAATCAAGTAAAGAAGAAACAGAATCCGTAACAATTTCATCTATTGGTTGACAGATCAAAGAGTCTACACTAGAAATAGTACGCTGAGTATCCTCATCAAAATAACGAATCTCTTCAATTTCATCTCCAAAGAATTCAATACGAATCGGATGTTCTTGTCCATTCAAAAAAATATCTAAAACAAAACCTCGGACTGCATACTCCCCAGTCGTAGTAACCATGGTATCTCTATGATACCCAAAGTTTTCAAAAGCTTGAATGAGTTCATCTCTTTTAATACTTAAGCCTTTCTTAAGTTCCAACTTCGCCTTTTTCTGTTCATTCAAAGAAGGTAAGAAATGTAAATATCCCATTAAATTAGTTACAATAATATGAGGTTCCTTTGTAATTTTATCTATGGTTTCCAATCTTTTTAACTTAAGTTCTGGCGAAACTGCAAGGGCAACAGAAGTAAAAAAGTCATCCATGGG
>CANPXO010000098.1 GCA_947586205.1 uncultured Bacilli bacterium | reverse complement strand
CCAATTTCCTCAGCGCTAACGATTTTTTTCACAGCTGTTTTGGCGATGGAATCAAGGTTCATTTTCATTTTTTTCTCTCCTTTGAATCATTTTTTCTATTACCACTGAAAAAACAGAAATGGTAATACTAAAGAATATAGAGGCCGATATTTGCTGAAGGTTAAATAAGCTCAGAAGTAACTGAACGCAAAAGATGAGAATAAGTAGTTTGTTTTTCTTCCTTTTATTAATTTCTGCTTCTTCTTGGGTCACATGCGTCTGCGAAGGATACACCGGATCTAAGTTCAGCCCTACACATGTAACAATCATGCCTACTATTAATAAGTGCTCTTTTGAAATATACCTTGATACTATAAAACTGAGCATAGACGAGCCGGAAATAAGGCCAGTACTTATCACAAGACATAAAGATAGACTTTTGGCGTGCCATCCACCAAAACGGCTGCGTAACGTATAAAGAGTCAACGAGAGGATTACAGTTTCAAGATATAGTTTTGAAAGTAGCGACCAAATAACAACAATTATGGAAAACAGCAGAATGCATAACCGTTTCTCAATGGCGTATATACACCATTCGTAATATTCAGCATCAAGCCAACCTCTGCTGGCGCAGAGAGAAGTAAGGCGTTCAGCCCCACGATGTATCATACAATCACCCAAATTAAAAGATACCACAGGAAAGGGAAAAAATAAGACAAATGCTGTGAAAACGGCATAATTTGCAGTAAAATCGGCATAATGAAAAAAGGAAGGAGACAAATCAAAAAGATAGTCTCCTTCCTTTTAACATTTTTTTACAAAAGACAGCACTCCAGAAGCCGGCGATAATGCGATGTGAGCCCTCATGGGTCGATCTGTGCTGTAAACGAGAAAACGCTATCCTCGGGAGTATATTTCAGTGAGTAAATCGCATTGTACCGATTCAGGACAGATATGACATTTTGAAGGCCATACCCATGGCTTCGAGGGTTGGCTTTGGTTGTAACGATCCTGTTGTTCTGAATGATCACGGGCGACGCGGTTTTATTCCTGATATGTAATAAAGCAACTCCGTCCTCAATTTTTATTTTGAGGAATATATATCGCTGCCCGGGATCGGCAATTTTCTCGCAAGCATCCAGCGCGTTATCAATAAGATTAGCCAGAACGGTTATAAGGGCATCGTCAGGCATCCTTATGGCGGATAAGTCGTCTAACTGAGTTTCAAAGGGTATATTTTTATTTTTAGCTATATAGAATTTTTGATTTAAAATGATGTCTGTCGCTGTCCTCCTCGTATTTACAAATGTTGCCGTTGGCAACAATACGCTCTGTACGCTTTCAATATAATCCAACAATTCCTTTTTTGAAGCGCTTTTTTCAACCATACCATGAATAACAAGCAATTGGTTTTGAAAATCATGAGTCTGTTTCCTTTGCCCGGCATATGCTTCTCTCCACGCCTCTATATTGTCCAGCTGCGTATTCATATTCTGACGTAAGATGGCGTTGTCTTGAATGGCCACTTGCTGATCCTCAAGGTAGTTGAGCAAAAAAATAGAGGCGATATCGCCAAGCAGCAACACAGCGGAACATAACAACAGTTCCTGCCCGAGTTCAGGGGCGATGCCGTACATCCGGAGCAGAAAAATAGAAACGACAAGAGAAGAGGCCGGGAGAAAAAGAGTCCGAATCCAATTGAGCCAGGAACTCCATTGCTTGTGAAAATGCTCCCTGGCCCAAATAGATATCAAGAGGACAATTAAAAGTTCGGCAGCTTTCGCGCTAAAACTGAGCAGGAAATAAGCATTAGGATTTTCCGTTATTTCCTGAAGACTTTCGTGCATAAGTATGCCTGATAAGGAAAGAAATACTCCGTCGGCAAGCATTAGATAGCCGAGGAAAAAAAGAACTGTGAAAATATAGCTTACCGTTTTTGCGCGATAACAATAATTCATCCAAAGCACTAATAGAACAAGGGCAACAAAGAATTTAATAAACGATATGTTTCCTAATAAATCAACGACAGGGAACGAGATCAAGGTTATTATAATCAAGGAAACTGCAGTCGAAAATGTGGATCGCCTCTTTTCAAAAAAGCTGTTAGCCAAAATAAACAGCATAATTTGCTCAATTCCCATGAGGGAAACGTTCAACACTTTCACTATTATGGAATTCATCTCTGCATGCCCTTCCACTGTAAGTACTCTTCACAGATATTCGAATAGTTTTTTTCGGAAGCGTTCAGCACTTCGTAATTACGAAGAGTTACTTTATAAGAACGTATCCTGATAATATGCTCCATATTTGCAAGATAACTCTTTTGTAAACGTAAAAAGCCCTTTTCACGGAGGGAATCAATAAAATCACTCAATTTTCCACTGCTATGCAACGGTCCCGCCGCATTCAACAAATGAACTAAGACTTCTCTGCGCGGAGTACCCTCAAAATACAATATATCTTTGAGTGCCACCGGAATGTCGTAGTCTCCCTGGCGGAGCAGGATCGTTTCCTGATGGGCGAACAGCTTTTGTTGAATATCATCAAGGATAGGGAACAATTCCTCGTTTACTTGAGTTTTCAACAAATATCGAAAAGCATCAACCCTATACCCGGCCGGTGCATATTCAATGTAGGCCGTGACAAAAACGATGATGAGATCAGGCCGCCGGCGGCGCAGCTGCTTTGCTACTTCAAGACCGTTGATTTTTGGCATGTCTATATCCAGAAAAACCGCTTGAACAGAAGACAGGTCGGCAGAAAGGAATGACATAGAGGAGTAGTAAAGGCTGCAATCCAAGGGTAAATCCTTCTTGGCACAGTAATCGGAAATTAAATTTTTGAGGTTACCTGCGAAAGCCGCATTGTCATCACATATAATAATTTTCATAGGAGTGTAATATCCTATTTTGTTTTTTTTACTTAACATAAACTATTTGGCCTCTTTTGTCAATTTTAGAATATACGGAGGACGAAGATTCTGATTATTAGCACAATTATGCGCTGGTTATGTGTTAAAGTCAAGAAAAATGCTGAACATTAACACAGGCCCTTTCGGTGAAGTAAAATTGAAGATTTATGACTTTGAAGGAAAAAAGAATATAAGCGGTGAGCGGATAAGAGAAGCGAGGCAAAGGCAGCGCCTCTCTCAAAGCGATTTAGCCGCGCGACTTCAAATTGCTGGAGT
>CANPXO010000097.1 GCA_947586205.1 uncultured Bacilli bacterium | reverse complement strand
CTTCAATTTTTGTTATCCTTTTATCACAATATTCACAATTTTGTTTGGAACAACAATCGTTTTAACAATTTCTTTTCCATCGATGAAGTTCTTTACTTTTTCATTTTGTAAAGCTTTTTCTAAGATAGAATCTTTTTCTTCATCTTTTTGCACAGTTACTTCACCTCTAAGTTTTCCATTCACTTGAATTCCAATGGTGACTTCATCATCAATTGTTTTTGCTTCATCATAAGTTGGCCAAGAGGATTCACAAATTGGTGAGTAACCGATTTGTTCATTTAATTCTTCCGTAATATGGGGAGCAAATGGATTTAAAAGAGTTAATAAGACATGATAATCTTCTTTGGTAATAGATTCTTTTTCATCCATCGCATTTGTTAAAATCATTAAAGCCGAAATTGCTGTGTTATATCCTAAATTTAATGTGTCATGTTCTACTTTTTTAATTGTTTTATGAATTAAAGATTCTAAATCTTTGGAATAAGTATTTCCTTCGACTACTTTATCTTTTAAACGAATGATTTTATCAATAAATCTTTTACATCCACGAAGCGAATCGGTACTCCATGGAGCATCAGATTGATAGTCTCCCATAAACATTTCATAAACTCTTAATATATCGGCACTGAATTCTTTTACAATATCATCAGGATTAATGACGTTTCCTTTACTCTTACTCATTTTTTCGTTATCAGAGCCTAGTACCATTCCATGACTCACTCTTGTCCAAATCATTTCTTTATGAGGAACTAAACCAATATTATATAAGAATTGAACCCAGAATCTTGCATAAAGTAAGTGTCTTGCTGTATGTTCCATTCCACCGTTATACCAGTCTACTCTGTTCCAATATTTCATGGCATCCATAGATGCGAATTCTTTATCATTATGTGGATCCATATATCTTAAGAAATACCAACTCGAACCCGCCCAGTTTGGCATCGTATCAGTTTCTCTTTTCGCTGGTGCTCCACAGCAAGGACAAGTTGTATTTACCCAATCGGTAATTTTAGATAATGGACTTTCACCATCATCAGTTGGTTCGTACTCGGCAACATCAGGAAGTAATAATGGTAAGTCTTTCTCATCCATTGGTACCCAGCCACATTTCTCACAGTAAATCATTGGAATTGGTTCTCCCCAGAAACGTTGTCTTGAGAAAATCCAGTCTCTCATTTTATAATTATTTACAACTCTGGCAATACCCATACTTTCAAGTTTTTCCGTGATTTTTTCTTTGGCTTCTTCAACAGTTAAACCTGTAAATTCTTCAGAGTTAATAAGTTTGCATCCAACTCCTAAATAATCTTGTTTTTCAAAAGCACATTCTGTGGTATCTCGTCCATCAATCACTTGAATCATTTCAAGGTTATGCTCTTTGGCATATTCAAAATCTCTTTGATCGTGACTAGGAACAGCCATGACAGCCCCAGTTCCATAATCTCCTAAAACAAAGTCTCCTAAGAAAATTGGAACATGCTTTTTCGTAATTGGATGAATGGCTTCAATTCCTTTGACAATACAACCCGTCTTTCCTTTATTAAGTTCTGTTCTATCCATATTAGATTTTTTCTTTGTTTCTTCAATATAAGCCATGACTTCATCTTTGTTCTCTACTCTAGGCATTAACTCCTGAATTAATTTTCCATCTGGCGCGATAACAAAGAAAGTGATTCCATAAATGGTTTCAATACAAGTGGTAAAAACACTAAACTTCCCACCGCCGACAATATCAACATCTAATTCGACACCTTTTGATTTTCCAATCCAATTGATTTGTCCAAGTTTTACTTTTTCAGCAAAGTTCGTATCTTTAAGTCCATCTAATAAGTCTTCGGCATAACTTGCCATTTTAAGCATCCATTGTGATTTTTCTTTTTGAATCACTTCTGTCCCACAACGTTCACAAACACCACCCGCGGCATCTTCATTAGACAAAACACTTTTACATTTTGGACACCAGTTTACAGGTATTTTTGCTTTGTAAGCCATTCCATGTTTATAAAATTGTAAAAATTGCCACTGAGTCCACTTATAATATTCAGGGTCTGTTGTGGAAAACTCTCTTGACCAATCAAAAGAAAATCCTAAAGACTCCATTTGTCCTTTAAAAGTTTTAATATTTTCTTTCACAGCATCTTTTGGATGAATATGGTTTTTAATCGCATATTCTTCTGCTGGTGCTCCAAAAGCATCCCAACCCATTGGATATAATACGTTATATCCTTGCATTCTTTTCATTCTAGCTACAGCATCTTGAGCTGTATAACTACGAACATGTCCGACATGAAGTCCAGCTCCACTTGGATAAGGGAATTCTACCAATACATAGTAAGGAGGTTTATCACTCCCATTTTGAGCTTCAAATGTTTTATGTTCTTGCCAATAATTTTGCCATTTCTTTTCTATTTGTTCAAAATTCATATTTTTTCATTTCCTTTCTCTTTTTTGATATCCTTTTTTCACTAACGATCTTCCATAAATTTCATAAATTGCATAGATAAGTGCGAATAACAACACAAATCCAATCAGTAGTTGCCACATAATACCAATATTTAACATCGTAATAAATGTCGTTACAAAGGCGATGATAAATGCATCAAATAAGCTGAACCATAACAGCATTTTCCTAAGAATTAATTTTGTCCCATCTAAATGAAATTTCATCACTAGGTAGTGATATTCGCCAATTTTTTTATATTGTTTCTTTTTCCATTTACGTAAATTTGTAAAGTAAGTAATACTATAAATCACACAAAAAACAACCAGGAAAAAGAATATTTCTAACCAAATTTCTTCTTGTAACATAAATCCCTCCCAAAGAAAAAAGGTGAGTACCAAAAGGACGACGGATAGTCGCGGTACCACCTTTCATTATGCTCTATTTTGATAAAGGAGATGTCTCCTAACAGCATTCAAAAGCAAGTTCATAAGTTCTTTTTATTTGGTTTCACCTACCCCAAACTCTCTATCAAAAAGAATGCTTATTACTACTCTTTTTTCTTCGCCTTAAATGTATTATATGAAACTTTTACTTAAATTTCAACTATTTTTGTTTTCAAATATTGTATGTTAGTATGTTAACCGACTAACTATTTTTAAGTTCTTCAATATTCTCAATAGATAAACCGGTTACTTTTGAAATGTAAGATACATCCGATTCTTCTAA
>CANPXO010000096.1 GCA_947586205.1 uncultured Bacilli bacterium | reverse complement strand
CTAAAGAAGAGATTAGATGAAAGGAAAAAAATTATGAGTACATTTTTACAAAAGAAAGAAAATGTGGAAAGAAAATGGTATGTCGTTGATGCGGCAGGATTACCTTTAGGTAGAGTAGCTACCAAAGTTGCAACTGTGTTACGTGGAAAACATAAAGTTACTTATACACCTTCTGTTGACTGTGGAGATTATGTTATTGTTATTAATGCAGCCAAAGTTAAACTAACTGGTAATAAGTTAGAAGACAAGATGTATTATAACCATTCTGGATATCCAGGAGGACTTAGAGAACGTAATGCTAAAGAAATGATTACAAAATATCCAGAAGAAATGATGGAAAGAGCTATCAAAGGAATGCTTCCTCATGGAAGACTTGGTAGACAAATGGGTAAAAAGTTATTCGTGTATCGTGATGCAAATCATGGACATGAAGCTCAAAAACCTGTTGAATTAAAGGTAGATTAGGAGGGTAAGTTATGGCTAAACAAAGTTGGAGTGCAGTAGGACGTAGAAAAAGAGCAAGTGCACAAGTAACACTTACAAGCGGAACTGGAAATATTACTATTAATGGTGTAGATGTCAATGAGTATATGCCTGATGCTATTTTAGTTCTTGATTTAAAACAACCTCTTGTTCTTACAAATAATGAAAATCGTTTCGATATTACAGTGAATGTTAAAGGTGGAGGATACTCTGGACAAGCTGGGGCAATTCGTTTAGGAATTACAAGAGCATTACTTAAATTTGATGCTAATACAGACCAAACAGCTGATACAGCTTATCGTAAGATTTTAAAAGCTGCTGGAATGATTACAAGAGATCCAAGAGTGAAAGAACGTAAAAAATATGGTCTTAAAAAAGCACGTCGTGCACCACAATTTTCAAAACGTTAACATTTTCTTTTTAAAAAATGTAAAAGAGTTCAATTTTTGTTGGACTCTTTTTGTGTTATTGTAAAGTATATTTTAAATTACAAAAGAATAGACTTGTGAACAGGCAGACTATGGTAATGATGGCTACTCCAATAAAAGAATTTGTTATAAAACATATGGCTAGTAAAGTTACATGAAATAAGATGTTTATCAGTTTTAACCAAATGTTATCTCTTTTTAAGGATATGTAAGAAGAATAGATGATTGGAATAGTACAAAATTCTAAAATATTTAATATAACGGATGTTAGATTTACAGAAACATTTAGGTATGTGATGACTAGGATATCTAACAAAAGTTTAAAAATAAAAATCATTATTATAGAAATTCCCATTTTTATTAAAATCCATTTTTTGGGAGTTAACCTTAATAAAGTGTACTCTGGATTGTTTTCTTTTTCATATTCCACAAAAATGTATATGTAAAAGAAAATAAAGAGTAATTGATAAAAAAAATAAAAAGAAGGTGTTATACTTAGTAAATCATTTACTTCTGATATTTTGATTTCTTTATTAAGAAAAATTTCGTTATATTTTATAAGAAGAAGATTTATAGTATATATAATGAAGATAGTAAATATCCATACTAGACATTTTTTTAAAGTGATTTTGAAGTTAAGGGTTAGTTGATATTTCATCTTCTATCATTCCTCCTTTAATGCGTATGATAGAATCACAAAGCTCTGTTAAGTCTTCATGAATGTGACTAGTAATAATGATGATTTGATTTTTATTTTTCTTTAGTTGTTTGATATATTCTTTGATAGATTTTTTGCTTTCTTCATCTATTCCATTAAAAGGCTCATCTAATATGAGTAAGTCACTTTTTTCCATAATAGCTTGGGCAATTCCTAGTTTTTGTTTCATTCCAAGAGAATATTTGTTAAACTTTTTATTTTTGTCTTCTGTTAATCCAACAATTTTTAAAGATTCTAAGATTTCTTTGTCATCAATACTTTTCTCAATGTTTGCTAATAATTTTAAATTTTCATATCCACTTAAAGATGGGAAAAAAGATGGTTTATCAATAGAGGCTCTTATTCTTAATGGACATTTTTTATTTGTATTCCATTTTTGATTATTATATAAAACGGTTCCACTAGTTGGAGCATACATTCCACATATAATTTTTAGTAAGACACTTTTTCCAGAACCGTTTCTTCCTTCTAAACCATATACTTGACCTTCTTCTAAAGTCAAATTGATGTTTTCTAGTACTATTGCATTTCTAAATTTTTTACTTACATCACAAATTTCTAGTTTCATTTTTTCATTCCTCCTTTATTTATTTTTCTCACAGTCTAACAGCAATTTTTCTTTATTTCGATAACAAAGATATACGATGATGGAAGTGAGTGTTGGTAAAATTAAGCGCATTAATATTGTAGGAACTAGTCCAAGTTCGAACCTAAAATGGAAAGGATTTATTAAAGAAAATAAGTATATATCAAATTTTTGACTTGGGTCAAGGATGTCTAGAAACTTAGATAAACTTGCTTCTATAAATAATGCCGTACTTGCAAATAATAAAAAGGAAACTATTAAAGCTATGATTGGATTGTGATTTTTTCTAGCAGCTATTAAAAATATATTAGCATAGGTGATGGAAAAACAAATTATGTCAAATAGATAAATAGTGACATACAAAATTGGATTATTCAAAGTAGTAACTCCAATTTCTTCTGCGATGTTTACATCAAAACTATTTGCTAATATAGCACATAAAGAAAATGCAATGAGTAGTACTGTAGGAAATATCAAAATATTTGAGAGTATGTATTTTCCTAATTTCTTTTTGAAGTTTTTATAGGTATCACGAGTTAAATAGTTTTTTAAATAATTGTTTTTAAATAGAGAACATATGTAAAATGCAATTGGGACAACAACTATAAAAAATAAAAGTCCGTTGAAAATGTTTAAATGTTCATTATAAAATTCTGATTCATATAATATGTAAAAGTTTATTTTGTCGTATTCATCATTATAATTCACACATGAATTTATATAGGATTCTTTCTCCCTTTCGGTAGAAAAATCATCTATTGTGTGAGTCTCGCAGAATTGTTCACGATATTCTGTGTTAAGTTGTCTCCTTTCTTGCTGTACCCGATTGCTTTCTAGTACTCCAAAAATCATATAACTTAGTAAAAATACTCCAGTGAAAAACATGAGACCATACTTTCTTAAAAAGTTTTTCATTTCTTACCATTCCTTTTATTAAAGATAACATATTCAAAGACTTATTTCAATTATTTTAAATCAATGTGAATAAATTCCTTTGTTAAATAAAGCTAGTAAAAACAATGTGTTTAAAGAAGGTTAAAAAAAAGAGAACGCACCGAA
>CANPXO010000095.1 GCA_947586205.1 uncultured Bacilli bacterium | reverse complement strand
GTCTAATTCATATCTAGTTCCTGCTTGAGTTTCTACTACATAATATTCCCCAAGTTCTAAATTATCTACTGTAACAGAGCAATCGTTTCCAATTGTTAAATCTTTCATATAAGTTCCATCTTTTTTATAAAGTTTAAAAATTGTACCTACTAATTTTCCATCTTTCTGTGGAGTACAAGTTTTCGTAATTGAATCATACTTTTTCAAAATTAATTTTCCACCCAAAGTAGTTCCTTTAATAGTAGTGACAATTGGGTCTAAATTACCGTGAGCCATAACATTTTGTGATGTTGCACTTACGTAAACAATTGGAGGATTTGAATACATATTAAAATCTTTTTGTAATGTTACAGAAAAGTCACCTGTTGTATTTGAAGTAATAGTTAATTCATTTCCTGCTATTGTTGCATTGACATTTTTGCTAGAAGTCACTTTATAACCATTTAATACTTGATTGGTATCTTTAAGAACTAAATTCTTTCCTACATAGGTTACAATATTTTCTCCAAAGTTTGGCGATTTCATATGATCTTCTACAAGTTTTTTTAGTTCTGCAGTTTCCTCTACATACTTTTCAATTCGCTCATCTCTAATGCTTTTTGAAAAATATATCTCATACTCTGTCGTAGCATATTGCCAAATAAGCATCTGTGTAACAGAATACCACTTTGCTGCAGAGTGGTCTATATGGTTAGCAGGATCTACATACTGGTAACCATAGTAAGCAATTAAGGAAATCATTTTCCATTGTTCCTTTGTTAGATTAGAAACAACGTCATAATCCGTTGTATAACCATCATATGAGTGACCGTCATATAAAGGTGTTCCAGGTTGTATGCAATAAACAAACAAGTTACTATTTTTCATCTTCATCATAGGTATTCGATGCGATTTTGCTAGTTGAGGGTTTAGTGATTTATGCCGATAATAAGCAAAATCATCTAACTTTTCTCCACCTTCTTCAATGATAATATCTTGTTCTGCATATACTTGTTTTATATTAAAACAAGAAAAAAAACATAAAAAAAAGGTCGCAATGCAACCTAATTTTAAAATTTGTTTTATTTTTTTCATATATCCTTTCCTTTCTTAAAAAAATAATCAGTATAAAACTGATTAAGGTAATGGGAAATCTTTGTAATTATCAAAATTTCCTAATGAACTATAAATACTTAACATATAGTAAGTTTTTCCACAATCGTCTGGTTGATAATCGCAGTCATATCCGATTGTAACAGGTTCGTCATATTCACCTGCTAAACTCAAATAATAATTCCCCATTTTTTGACAATCTTGCATGGTTTCAAAATCCGCACGAAACCATGAATTTACAAATTTTTTAGACTGACAAATCGGTTGTTCTTTTGGTGTTTCTTGAATACTAGGGGTTTGTGTTTCATTGGTATTTTCTGCCTTAGATGCTTCTTCTTTTTGAATATCTTTGCTTTCCTCTTTTGAGGTTTCTTCTTCCTTTATCTCTTTATTTTCTTCTTTCTTTTCTGAACTTGAAGTCGTATTATTATTTGTATTTTGATTTTGATTATTGTTTGAAGTAGTATTACTACTATTTTTGCTTGTTGTACCTTTGTTTTCTGTAATGTTATTTTGACTTTCGCTTGTACTTTTATCTTTGGTTGTATTTTGGACAATTTCTTTATTTACTTCTATATTGTTATCTTCTTCTTTGGAAGATTCTTCATTTTGTACTTCTTTTGATATATCTTCTGTAAGTTCTTCACTAGTATTTTGTCCATCATTTAATATTTCTTCTTTCTTTTGAATGTTTGGTTCAAGCGATTCTCTAACATTACTATTCCTATTTATACTACTAAAATAAACTACTACTCCTAAAACTCCAACTACTAATAAGATTATAAAAACTACAATAAAAACTATTTTTTTCTTTTTCATATAATCTCACCGCTTTCTGGATTATATTTTAACACGTTTTTTGCCATTTGTCACAAATTTAAACTTCTCTATAAAGTTTGCTATCAATGTCATTTATAATATCAGTCAAAGTATTGAGATTTTGTTCATACTTTATCTTTTTCAGATATGAGATATCTAACATTGTTATCAAGCGTAGATATTCTGATCTTGTAATATTTAATGATTTGCATCTCTCATCTATTGAAGATAATAGTGTAAGTGGCATATACATTTTAACTGATACACTGTGTTCTTGCATTTTCTCCCTCCTCTCCAATATTATTTAGTTTTTTTAACGAGATCCCTATAAAACTCAAAAAAACATAACTTTCATTCGTTATGTTTCTTCCTTTAATTTTGCAACTCCCCAAGATTTTGCTAATTTTACAATACAGCTATTCTTGATTGGATTGAAGTAATATCTTGTTGTATCTAACTTATCAATGGCAACAGATTCTTTTTTGTTGAAATACAAGCATTCTAGAAAGTATGTAAATTCCCCTCGACTTAATATAGTTAAACTCCGTGAAATTTCTTGATAAAGTTTAATGATTTCTCTTTCCTTATCTACTTTCTTTTCAATATAGTTTCCAATTTTATCTGTCGCATTTGCTACAAAATACTCGTACCTTATTTCATAAGACGTTGTAATTTGTGGTTTCGGAATTTGTGGAAAATTAAATTGATCTAAAATAAATTCCTCAACCTTACTTTTTACTTCTAAATAGCATTTTTCCAAATCATATTGTTTAATCTCACTAATTGGAAGTAAAGCGTTGTCAATCATTTCATCTTCTAGCTTGTACTCAAAAGTAATTAGTTTTTGTTCCATTAACCCCCCCTACTTTCCTAATCAATTAGGAAAAAAGAGAGATAATTCTTTTGCAGAACTTTCCCTCTTTGAGCGACACAAAAACAGATAAATACACACTAGTGATTTTACTTACAACATCAAACTTATAAGACATCACTTCATTGTTCATGCTCACACCACCTAACTTTATTCTCCTAATAATAAAATAAGCAGTATCACGAAACTTCCTCGCTTTTTTAAATTAGGATATATACACTATTACTTTTTTTTATGCTTGTCAAGTAGTTTTTTAACATTTTTTACCAATTTTTGTACCTTTCCATAAAAAAACTTGAAAAAGTTCTTTGTAAGCAAACTTTTTTCAAGTTTACATTATAATAGCACGCTGAATGTAAATTTCAACAAAAAAATGGAAAAGTTTGTAAAATAATGAAAAATAATGTAAAAAAATGAAAAATCGTAAAATTATAGCATTTGGATTAACTTTTTAAATATGATATTGAGATTGCTAGTACTTTTAAAGATATTATCTAATTTTTCATATTCCAATTTTGCTTT
>CANPXO010000094.1 GCA_947586205.1 uncultured Bacilli bacterium | reverse complement strand
TTAAATTAATATATTAGCATCAAAGCCATCATCGCTTAAAATTTCAGTAATAATATAAATAACACTTGCGATGACAATAAGAGAAGCTGCGACAAAATTAGCTTCTCTAATTTTTAAAGTCTTGAGAGGAGTTTTAGGGTTATTTTCACGGAACCTAGAGAAAGAGAGTAATAAAAAATAAAGATAAATAAAAAAACTAATAATTCCAATGGTAATATTAATTGTTTTAAAGCGCTTTTGATCTCTTGGGTTTTTGTTTTTCACATAACTTCGTTCTAACTCATTCGAATAAATAGCAAAAATACTTGTAAATAAAGATATAATCCAAATAAGATCTTCGATATCCAGTTCTTTTAAGATTTGATTTAAATCATTCATAGTAAAATATATGAAAGAAAAATTTGCATATGAAAACAGAGGAAAATGTGTTATGATACTATTAGGTGTTGAAAATGAAAAATAAATATCAAAGAATGAATGTATTAGAAAAGAAAAAATGTCGTAGATCTTATTATCAAACTGCAAAAGGAAAAGAAATGAAAGCCCGTTTTATTAGATTAAATATCTTAGGAATAGTGGGGCTCTTGTTTTCTATCTTTTTAGTTGTTAGTTCCTATTATGAAAAATCACTTAATTGGGCGACTTGGTGTATGGCAATTCTTTTAACAATCTTTTCACTTGTTTTTATCCTTGGAGCATTCTATATTCGTGGTAAAGTATTAAATCAATTTGCTATAAAAAATGATAAATAAAAAGAGCATCATTTTATCTAAAATTCATTATAAAATGAAGAAATTTTGTAAAAATGAAGAAAATATTATTGACGAGGTTTAAGTTTTATAGTAAACTTGATAAGTAACCACTTGGTGATGGAGTAGTACTCAAGAGGCTGAAGAGGCGCCCCTGCTAAGGGTGTAGGTCGGGTAACCGGCGCGAGAGTTCAAATCTCTCCTGCTCCGCCATTTTAATTTTTAAAATAAAAAAGTGGGCAAAAAATTATGTTTTGATAAAAAAAGTCTTGTCAAATGACATAATTTAAGTTAAAATGTAATAGTCGCGAGACAAAATGGGCTTGTAGCTCAGCTGGTTAGAGCGCACGCCTGATAAGCGTGAGGTCGGAGGTTCAAGTCCCCCCAGGCCCACCATTTTGTTTGGTCCGTTGGTGAAGTGGCTTAACACGACGCCCTTTCACGGCGCTATTCATGGGTTCGAATCCCGTACGGATCACCAATGTTAAAAATAAGTACTCGAATGAGTGCTTTTTTAATGTTTTATAGAAAAAGAAGTGCTATAATAGAAATAGGATAGAAGGGATATATATGATTGTAAAAAGAAGAACCGAGAAAACAATTGAAAGAATCTATAATCAATTTTATGGAAATGGATATATGACCAAGGAAAAAGCAGAAGAGCAAAAAGAAAAATGTTTGAATTCTGTGATTGATTTAGATGTCATGGGTCCTAAAATTGCTGAATATATGTCACAAATGGAGCAAAAAGAGTATCAATACATGCATGGACTTTTTCTTTGCTATGATACAGAAACATCAAGATTTCCGCTTATTCATATCCAATGTCAAGAATACCATGAGTTTTGTGGAATTGTAAATAGTCATTTTCATGAACCTGTTTTTTATACAACGTATCAGGGACTTCCTGTTTTTAAAGTCGATAAAACATTTGGAGAAATCAAATCCCTTTATTTAGCCGAAACATTTTTAGATACGAAAGCCGATGTCGAAATAGGGGAGTTTGCCTTTTATTTTCCTAATACTTCAACGAGAGAGATTATGGAGTCTCCGAAAATTCATAGACCTTATCTTCGTATGATGCTAAGAGCGTATCTTCTTGAAAAAAGACAAGAAAAAGAAAATCAAGCCAAAATAAAAACCCCGTAAATACGAGGGTTATTTTTTAACTGGTGTCCCCTTGGGGGCTCGAACCCCAGACCCACTGATTAAGAGTCAGTTGCTCTACCAACTGAGCTAAGGAGACATCACGATTAAAATTATACCATAAAACTTAAAAAAAGAAATAGGTTTTTGTGAAAAAGTAAAAAAAAGAACGAATTTCTTCATTCTTTAATAATCAGTGATTTGTTTTAAATTAGATACAAAATCATTCATAATGGTAAAATAAGTATTTTGATTTTGTACATCTTCTTCTGTTAAAGTATGCATCATTGGTACACTTATGGTTGTTACACTTGCATTTGTTGTAAAATCAGTTACTTTACTATTTTCTTCATTACTCTTTATAAGTAAATATTTATAAGTTCCTGAACGGAAACTGTTTTTAAGTGATTCATAAGTAGAAGAACCTTCTTCATAATCTTCTAAAGATATGACAGTAAAACCATAATCTTCTAAGAACTTAAATACATTAGATGATGCGACAATCGTCTGCTCATTACGGCTACTTGCTTGTTTAGCAGTCATTCGCATATCTGCATCCATCATGGATAACTTTTCTTCTAAATCTCTAAAATTTTTATCAATCTCTTCATTTAAGTAACGAGTTCCAAGTTGACTTTCAAGTCCATCTTTTAAATTGGTGGCAAGCATCAAATAATTACTAGGACTAAGCCATAATTCTTCCATGTCATACTTTGTTTTTAAACTATAAGCAACATCAATAATTTTTAAATTTTTTCGTTTACTCACTAAAGTCTTTGCAATATTTTTTTCATTGGAAGTTCCATTGTAAATAAATAAAGAACCTTTACTAAATGTATCTAATTGTTTCTTCGTAAATTCCACATTTTCAGTATCTGTTCCATTTGGGTAAATGGATTCAGTCTCGGCATGAGCTCCATATAAAGTATCTACTAGATATTTGATTGGATACACCGTTGTATACACCTTCATTGAATCGTCCGCATCACATCCTGTTAAAAAAAGACACAGCAAACAACAAATCCCCAGTAAACTTAATTTTTTCATCACAAATCTAACTCCTTATTTAATGGTTGATATCCATAGATTCCTCCTGGACGACAACGAGTGATTCTTTTGATTCCTAACTTAATTCCTTTTCGTACTCCATAATATTCAATTGCCTCTTTCGTATATTCACTGCAAGTGGGAATACAACGACAAGCATTATGGGTAGGAAACGGTATCATTTGATAAAGGTTAATCAAAAAAATACAAAACTTTTTCATTTCTTCACCTAAAAGCATTTTACTACAAATTAAAGCGTTTGTAAAATGAATTTATTGTTTTGCTTTTTCAAATATTTTGACTTTCTAAGCTTTTACAAGTGTTTTTTGTAAATTTCTTAAAAAAATTGCATATTTGATTAAATAAT
>CANPXO010000093.1 GCA_947586205.1 uncultured Bacilli bacterium | reverse complement strand
CTGTATTTTCTTCTTCATTTTGCTTTGAATGGCATAATAATTTATGTTGAGTTACTACAGGTTCATGAAGATATTCGATTTTTCCATCTTTTTCTTTTTTTCTCATACCTTCCCTACCTAAGAGTTTAATCATATCTCCCTTTTTATAAAAAGAGCAGAATGTTTCAGCTGCTCTATCCCATAATGTAAAGGGGATAAAATCTGTAATTTTTTCCCCGTTCTTGTCCTTTCCACCATCCACTGCTAAAGTGAAGTTAGTTAATTTTTTGCCATTTTCTAGTGTTTTTAATTCGGAATCTTTTACGAGTCTTCCGATTACAATAAACATATTCATTTTATTTTCTCCCTTCTTTTTTATTATTTATTTTAACCTTTTTATCCTTTTCTTTCCTTGCATCTGAATATAATAATGTAAATGAAATAACAAGTAAGGCTATTGGAAATAAGAACCAATAATCATTTGACAATGTATTTGGTACTTCAATTTCTTCTAATTCATTAATAAGTGTTTTTTGAATGATCTCTCCATCTGATGTCACATCAAAATAAACTTTTTCATCACTTAGTATGTATCCATCAACTGTTGATATTTCTTGGAAGTAGTAAGAACCATATTCAAGTTCTACTTCGATATCACCATTTTCATCGGTAACATAACTTCCAATTAAATCTCCTTGTGTATTGTAAACTCCAATGATTACACCTGCAATCGCATTATTGTTTTCATCTACTTTATGCAATTTAACTTTTGAAGTAATTTTTTTGTTAGTCATTTTTGCTTTAATGATTTCTCCATCTTCGGTAATTGAAAAACAAAGGGCTTCATCATTAAGAACATAACCTTCTGGGGCTTCTGATTCATATAAACAATAATTTCCATATTCAAGTTCATGAATGATAATATTTCCTTCTTCATCAGTCACTCCCTCAAAAATAGTTTCCCCATTTTTATTTTCAATTCTAATTTTAGTGTTTGGAAGTGGTGTATCATCTACAAAATCGGTTTTCTTAAATTCCAAACTGCCTGTTATTTTTTTGTTAAACATAGTTGATTTAACTACTTCACCATCTTCAAGGATTTCAAAATACATTTTTTCAGTGTTTAGTACATACCCCTCTGGAGCTTCCTTTTCCATTATGTAATATTTTCCATATTCCAACTCTTCAATAACAATTTTTCCTTCTTCATCAGTACGACCAGAAAATATTAACTCATCTGTCTCTGCTTTATAAATTTCAATCAAAGTATTTGGAAGTGGTTCATCAGTCGAAAGATCCTTTTTGGTAAATTCAAGTTTTCCCGTAATTTTTTCGTTAGTCATGTTTGCTTTCACAATGTCGCCATTTTCTAAAATCTCAAAGTAAACTTTTTCATCACTTAAACGATAACCTGTTGCAGCTTCGGTTTCAATGATATAGAATTTTCCAACAAATAAATTTTCAATAGTGATTTTACCATCTTCATTAGTAATACCACTATAAATAAGTTCATCATTTTCAGTATATACTTCTATTTTTACATTTGGAATTTCTTTACCAGTAACTAAATCTGTTTTAGAAAAATCTAAATTTCCCTTCTTTAAGTAATTTTTTAAAGTAAATGTTTCTGTGACAATAGCTGTATACTGATCTTGGTATTTTAGTTCGATGTTATATTCTTTCTCATCTAAAACATACTTATCATCAGTTTCTAATTCTCTTAATACATATTTACCTAATTTTAAATCTTCAATTTTAATAAATCCATTTGCATCAGTCGTATATTTTCCTACTAAATTGCCAGATTCATCATAAAGACCAAAAACAATATTTGGAAGTGGTATTTCTATATATGTAAATGCACCATCTTCAATAACTACCTTTTCACCAATTTTTTGAATTTCAATTTTACCTTTTACTTCTTCATTTACAAAATTTAAAACTAAAATTTCTCCCAAATCTTTATCTTTCATTGTTTCCGTATTCTCATCAACAACAAATTCTAAAGGTTTCTTGTTCCACAAATATCCATTTAAAGGTTGATCGACTTCTTCAAGCAAGTAGGTACTTGGAAATAAATTGTTTGGAGTAATAAATTCCCCATTTTCATCTGTGACAAATTCACAGATACTTTGAACGGTTGGATACGTTACATTTTGACAGACATATCTATCATTTAACACATCATATATTTTAAACCTAATTCCTGCCATCGGTACTGTGTTTCCGTAATTATCTTTTTTAATTACTCTTACTTTTGCTGAATAAGGTTCATTTAACAAAGCATAGTATGTATCATTCTTTACATTTTCATTTACAGATAAATCAATATCAGCAGATTTTTTATATCCTTTTACACCAGTTGTTTGATGTATTCTATATTCGTCATACGGAACTGTAACAGAACCATTTCCAGAATCATCAATGGTAATAGTAGCAACTACTTTACCTGTAGTCTTGGAAATAACATCAAATGTTGCTCCAACTTCGGCTTTTACACCATTCTCTACCAAGTAAGTTTTATTGATATGAATTGTAGTAGTATAGACTTCATCTTCTACTGTAAGTTGAATTGTAGTTTTATAATTTGAATCCGTTACAGAAAAATAATGTTTTTTCATATCCGTCTTATAACCTTTTGGAGCAGTGATTTCTTGTAAGTAATACTCACCCACAATTAAATTTTTCTCGCTTGTTGCTTTACAATCGTTTCCAATCGTAAGTTCTGCGATTTTTTCACCATTGTTTTTATAAATGCCATAAATAGCCCCAACTAAAGTTGCATTTCCTCTTGGAGTACAAGTATGGTTTTTAGAATCGTGTTTTTCAATACTTACTTGTCCTAGCATTGGAGCATCTTTCACTACTAAATCAACAGTAAGTTGATTTACAGTTAAATCAAAATAATGTTTCTCGGTATCCAACTCATAATGAAGTGGTGCTTTCGATTCTAATATGTAATATCTTCCTACATCGAGATTATCGGCACTTGCAGAACAATTGCTATCTATAATTAAATCTTTGACGTAAGTTCCATCATCCTTATATAACTTGTATATTGCACCCTCAAGTGTACTATTTTCCTGTGAAACACACGAATTTGTCACAGAATCGACTTTCTTTAAATTAAGTCGACCAAATTTTGCATTATCATATAAAGTCATGCTTTGATTTAAGGTTTCAAGTGTAACATCAAAATAATGTTTCTCTAAATCTAATTCATAGCGAGTACCTGCTTGTGATTCTAAAATATAGTATCTTCCTAAGTCTAAATGTTCAGCGATTGCTTCACAATTAGAGCCAATCACTAAGTCTTGCACAAAACTACCATTTTCCTTATACAACTTATAAATTGTTCCCTCTAGCTGTCCATCTTTTTGTGGTGTACATGTTTTTGTAATAGAGTCATATTTTTTAATAGATAATTTTCCAAATTTTGCGGTATTATAAACTGTCATTTCTTCTAAGGAATGTTCCCCTGTAATAGTGAAATGATGTTCAGTACCGTCTAATTCATATCTAGTTCCTGCTTGAGTTTCTACTACATAATATTCCCCAAGTTCTAAATTATCTACTGTAACAG
>CANPXO010000092.1 GCA_947586205.1 uncultured Bacilli bacterium | reverse complement strand
GATGAATCGAAGTTTTGCCATTATTGGTAAAATATGTAGAAACATTGGAGTTATTTTTATGTTTAGAAAATTTGTATGTAAAAAATAAAAACCTCGTAATAACGAGGGTTAATAACTATTGGTGCTTCTGGTCGGACTTGAACCGACACGATACAAGTATCATTGGATTTTGAGTCCAACGCGTCTACCAATTCCACCACAGAAGCAAGTACATGTTCATTATAGCATAGTTTTTAAAATTTGAAACATTTTTCTTGTCAAGAATAGAAAATTTGTTATATACTTGTAATATAGATAGGGGTTTTAGAAACATGAAATTAAGAATCAACTTATCGAATTATTCTCTAGCATATCTCATGGGGGACCGTGTTTTCCAAGATTCCTTTTTGTTATCTAGAGAAATTATAAAAAAAGCATATCAAGAAAAATTATATTATATTTCGAGTGAAAAAAATATAGAGGAATTAATTCAAAATAAAAATTCAAGAAAAGTCTTATTAGTTTATGCTGGTATTCCAACATTTTCTGAAGTATGTACAGAAAGTTCTCCTTCTAAAGTATTACATGCGGCAAAGATTTCTTTAAACTATGAAGACCTTGCTGAGTTAAAACAAAAGGATGAGTTTTTAGAGCATCCCTCTATTGAACTTGAAAATGTGGAAAAAACAAACTTATATTTAACTATTGAAAATGGAAATTTAGTTTATAAAGAAACAGAAGAGACATCTTTAGATTTAACCAAACCATCTGAAGAAGTCCAAAAACATTTTTTAAATGACATTCAAACATTTCATTATGAATTTGTGAAAGAATTAGAATTTATGAAAAGAAGAATTACCGATTTTTTAAAGTCAGAAGAAAGTCGTTCTCGTTTTAGGGATGAAGAAACCATTCAAGAAATGAAAGAAATTTATGAGATGTTTATTTTTCTCCATTTGTGATAGAATAAGTGTGTGATGTTTATGAAAAAGAAAGAATTCTGTCTTTTATTTCTATTTGTAGCAATAGATCAAATATCAAAAATTTTGGTGACAAAGTTTTTGAATTCACCGATTACTATGATTCCTAATTTTTTTACTTTAAGTTATACGGAAAACACTGGAGCTGCTTGGAGTATTTTTTCAGGTCAAAGAATTTTCTTAATTCTTTTAAGTATCATTGCCTTGGTCTTGTTATATCAAATGTATCCTAAGTGTAAAAGAAATCTTGAAAAATTCTTTTATATTGTTTTATGTTCAGGAATTATAGGAAACTTAATGGATAGAGTTATCTTTGGATATGTAAAAGACTTCTTAAGCTTTCAAATTTTTGGGTATCTTTATCCAGTCTTTAATTTTGCTGATGTTATGATTGTCGTGGGAGCTATAGTAGTTTTTATATATGTATTAAGGGAGGAAAAAAATGAAGTTCGAAGTCGAAACAGAAGAAAAATCTAGAATTGATAAATATTTAAGTGAGCATACAGAGTATTCAAGAAGTATGATTCAAAAAATGATGGAACAAGAATGTATCTTATTAAATGGGAAAAGTGTGACAAGTCATACAAATGTGAAAAACGGAGATTGTATTGAAATTGTTAAGGAATTGGAAAGTGTTATTTCAAATACTCCAGAAGATATTCCTTTAGATATTGTTTTTGAAGATGAAAATGTCATACTCATTAATAAACCAAGTGGAATGGTTGTTCATCCCGGAAGCGGGAATCATCATGGAACTTTAGTGAATGCTGTTTTAGGTTATACTGATTCTTTAAGTGATATGAATGGAGAAGAAAGGCCTGGTATAGTGCATAGAATTGATAAAGATACATCAGGACTTATTTTGATTGCTAAGAATAATAAAGCTCATGAAATCCTTGCTGATGATTTTAAAAACAAACGAATTGAAAGAAAATATATTGCTTTAGTAAAAGGAGTTCTTCCTCATAACCATATTACGATTGATGCACCAATTGGTAGAGATGAAAAGAATCGAAAAAGAATGTGTGTCACTGAGAAAAATAGTAAACATGCAGTCACTCATGTGAATGTCTTAAAAAGATATGAGCATAACACTTTAGTCGAATGTGTTTTAGAAACAGGAAGAACCCATCAAATTAGAGTTCATATGGCTTATATTGGTTATCCTTTATTTAATGATCCTGTATATGGGAAAGAAGTCTTAGAGGGATTTGGACAATTTTTACATTCGAGTGAAATTACTTTTGAAGAACCAATCACCAAAGAAAAACTTCATTTTAAAGTAGATTTACCAAAAGAATTTCAAGACTATATAGATCATCTTTAAAAAAAGATTTCAAAAATAAGAAATAAGAAAAAACAGAATGTAAATAGAAGATAGGGAAAGGAAAGATAAAATGTCTTTTCTTTTTTTAAACTTAAACTTAAGAGAAGAGCATATCCAAATAAAAAGAAAGAAGAGAAGAATGCTAAAAAAGTTTCATGAATTGTATAATAAAAATAAGTTGTTGTTAGAAAGAAAAGAGCATTACAAAAAGTTAAAAATAAAAGATGATTCGTATTTTTTTCTTTCATAAGAGACTTCATTAAAGGAATTCCTAAAAGAATTGTAGAGAAAAAAGAAAGAATTAAGAAGTAAAACACGGGACCACCACCTCTTTACTAATTTTATGTTTTTATGTACAATATTATTCGTTGGAGGTAGTGTATGGAATTTTCAGTCGATGGAAAAGATGAATTATTAATGCGTTTAGTAAATTATTTTGTGACAGAAGAAAATTATTCACCTATTGTAGTCAATGGCGTGAGAGATGAAATATGGTTACAAAATCCAGAAGGACCTTATAAAATCATTCGTATTAATTGTAACTATATCCATAATAAAGAACAACTAGAATACGATTTGTCCAAAGTAAAAAATGTGATGAGACAAGTGAAGAAAAAAACACTTAGTTTTACAATGAATGCTTTAAATATATTATTAGATTTAAATGAAGAAGTGAAATTAGAAGAAGAAAAAAATATTTCAAGTATCTCCATTAAAGATGTGAAAGATGTAAATTCAAAAGAATTAAAAAAAATATTTCCAAATATAGATGAAAAACTTTTATTAGATGAAAAAGGGTTAGAATTAATCTTTAATGTAACGAATAATATTAATGAGAAAACAGAAAAAGAAAATAAAGTGTTTGAAAATATCTTTAGACCCAAGAAAATTGTGGTCACTAATGTGTTAGTTATCATTAATGTTGTCATTTTTCTTATTATGGTAGCTATTGGAGGAATGGATTTTACCGGAAGTTTCTTAGTAAAATTTGGGGCGATGTTTACACCACTTGTGAAGGCAGGAGAAATATGGAGACTTGTGACCTCAGGATTTTTACATGGTGGCATCTTACATCTATTCTTTAATATGTATGCCTTATACTTAATTGGAACTCAAGTCGAAAACTTTGTGGGAAAATGGAAATTTCTTCTCATTTATTTCTTAAGTATGATTGCGGGAAGCCTTATGAGTGCGGTCATTCATCCTACAACGGTAAGTGTAGGAGCTTCAGGAGCTATCTTTGGCCTTTTAGGAGCTATGCTTTACTTTGGATATACTTATCGTGTGTATTTAGGAAATGTGATGCGTAGTCAAATTATTCCTGTCATTCTCTTTAATTTACTTTTAGGATTTATGATGCCTGGTATTGATAATACAGCTCATAT
>CANPXO010000091.1 GCA_947586205.1 uncultured Bacilli bacterium | reverse complement strand
GGTGTTCCAATTAAAGCTCCAGTTGCTGGTATCGCGATGGGTCTTATTCAGTCTAAAGAAGATGAAAAGAAATATACAATTCTTACCGATATTCAAGGACTTGAAGATCATATGGGAGACATGGACTTTAAAGTTGCTGGAACAAGAGAAGGAATCACTGCTTTACAAATGGATATTAAAATTAAGGGAGTCACGAAGAGCATCTTAAAAGAAGCTTTAGAGCAAGCGAAAAAAGCAAGACTTCAAATTCTTGATGTGATGGAAGATTGCATTAAAGAACCACGTAAAGAACTTAGCCCATATGCTCCTAAAACAGCGATTTTCACCATTAATCCAGATAAGATTAAAGATGTCATTGGTCGTGGAGGAGAAATGATTACCAAAATTATTTTGGAAGCAAGCCATGTGAATACGGTAAATGATAAAGATGCTGTGAAAGTAGATTTGGAAGACGATGGAAGAGTCATTATCTATCATACAAATCAAGAAATTATTGATAAAACAAAAGAGATGATTTTGGATATTGTAAAAGAAGTCGAACCTGATAAGATTTATACAGGACGTGTGACTAAGGTAGAAGACTTTGGATGCTTTGTTGAGTTATGGCCAAATTGTGAAGGACTTGTTCATGTATCTCAACTTGCTCATGAAAGAGTGAATAAACCAAGTGATATTGTTCATGTTGGCGATGAGATTTTAGTGAAGAGTTTGGGTTATGACAGTAAAGGAAGATTAAATCTTTCGCGGAAAGAAGTTTTACCAAAACCAACACCAAAGAAGAAAAAAGAAAAAGAATAATTAAAAATTCAAAACATAAATTAGAATAAGGGTGATTCTATGAATTCTCTTATTCTTTTTTTAAAAGGATTTATCATTGGACTTGGAAAAGTGATTCCTGGTGTATCGGGTTCGTTACTTGCAATTAGTCTAGGAGTTTATGAGAAGTCCTTACATGCTATTCAAAACTTATGGAAAGAGAAGAGAAACATTTTCTTTTTACTACCGATTGGAATCGGAATTCTTCTGGCTGTTTTGTTAGGAAGTAAGGTACTACTTAATTTACTTAACAAATACTATATTTTTACAGTGACTGTTTTTATTGGTCTTATTGTTGGTACAGTACCACCGATTATGAAAAACGAAAAAATTGAAAAGAAAGATTTTTTATTTATTTTAGGAATTGTCCTTGCTCTTTTTCTTTTAGATACTAAACTTTCGTTAGGTGAATTTACGCCAGTCAATAATGGTTTTAGTTTCTTCATCATTTTCTGCTTAGGAATCATTGATGCCATGACCACCGTCTTACCCGGTATCAGTGGGACAGCTACGTTCATGATGCTTGGGTGTTATACATTCATTTTAAAGTTGTTTTCAAATCCGTTTGATCAAATATTTTACTGTTTTCTTTTTGGATGTGGTCTTCTTCTAGGTGTCATTGGGATGGTCTATCTCGTTAATTACGCGTTCTCTCATTTTAGACATTTGACTTGGATTTGTATCTTAGGATTTTTATTTTCTTCTATTCTTTCCTTATTTTTAAGAATTATTGATTTTTTAAATCACGAAAATTTATTCGCATGCTTTCTTTTGTTTCTCATTGGTTATACTTTCATGGGCTTCTTTCGAAAAGACTAAAATTTGTGTAAAGAAACTGTCCTTTTCTTTTTTTCTTCCTCAAAATTTAGTAAAATAAAGAAGTATGTGAGGAGTGTAAAAAATGAACAATGTAGAATTATTAGCAAAAGAATTAGGAGTTAAAACAACTCAAGTAGAAGCGGTTTTAAAATTATTAGAAGAAGGGTGTACGATTCCTTTTATTGCAAGATACCGTAAAGAAGCGACAGGTTCTTTAGATGAAGAACAAATTCGAGCAATTGAAAAAGAATATACTTATTTAGAAAATTTATCAAAACGAAAAGAAGATGTCATTCGTTTGATTGAAGAAAAAGATTTGATGACTGAGGAATTAAGGAGTCAAATATTAGAATGTACCAAATTAAGTGACGTTGAGGATTTGTATAGACCATTTAAAGAAAAGAAGAAAACAAAAGCAAGTGAAGCGATTAAAATGGGTCTTGAACCTTTAGCCAAAAAAATCATGAGTTTTCCAGTAAATGGGTCTTTGGAGGAACTTGCATCTGGCTTTGAATGTCCTGTTGATAAAGCTTTGGAAGGAGCTGGATACATCATCGCTGAGTGGATAAGTGATAATGCTTACTATCGAAAACTAATCAAAAATGAAATCAAAAGAAATGGGACTATGACGAGTAAAATAAAGAAAAATGCAACTGATGAAAAGAAAACATATTCGATGTATTATGATTTTTCAGAACCTATTTATCATGCAAGACATTATCGAGTGCTTGCAATGAATCGTGGCGAGAAAGAAGGGGTACTATCTGTTTCTCTAGACTTTGATAAAACGAAGATTGAAGAAATGTTAAAAAAGAAAATCATTAAAAATCCTTCTTCTTTTGTTGTACCGACTGTCGAAAGTGCTTTAGAAGATGCTTTGAAACGATTAATCTATCCAAGTGTGGAAAGAGAAATTCGTGCCGATTTAACCGAATACGCGGAAGAAAAAGCAATCGCGACTTTCCAAGAAAATTTGGAACATTTACTTATGACGAAACCTGTAAAAGACAAAGTGGTTTTAGGATTTGACCCAGCATTTCGAACCGGTTGTAAACTCGCTGTCTTAAATCCGTATGGTGATGTCCTAAAAATCGAAACCATTTATCCACATGAGCCAAAGAAAGAAGTAGAAAAAAGTAAAAGCATTTTGAAAGAATTAATTGATAAATATAAAGTCCAGATTATCGCGATTGGTAATGGCACGGCTTCTCGTGAAAGTGAAGCATTCGTGGCTGATACCATAAGAGGAACTGATGTATTATATAATTTAGTAAGTGAAGCAGGAGCTAGTGTGTATTCAGCAAGTCCTTTAGCTATTTCGGAGTTTCCGGATTTAACGGTAGAAAAAAGAAGTGCCATTTCGATTGGTCGAAGAATTCAAGACCCATTATCTGAACTAGTTAAAATTGACCCGAAAAGTATTGGAGTTGGCGAATATCAACATGATGTCAATCAAAAAGAACTTGGAAGTGCACTTGATTTTACCGTTTCGAAAATTGTAAATGAAATTGGAGTTAATATTAATACAGCAAGTTCAAGTATTTTAAGCCATATTTCTGGATTAACTAAGAAAACCATTCAAAGTATTTTAGATTTCCGAAAGAAAAAAACATTTACTTCAAGAGAAGAAGTGAAATCACTTCCAGGATTTTCAGATAAAGTATTCGAGCAATCCATTGGCTTTTTAAGAATTATTGATGGAGACAATGTTTTAGATAAAACAAGAATACACCCTGAAAGTTATGAGCTAGTAAGTAAAATTTTAAAAGAAAGTCATTTGGATTTAAAAGATTTTGGAACGAGAGAGTTTCAAGAATCTTTAGAACATCTAGATAGTAAGGCACTTGCTAAGACTTTAGAAAGTGACGAGTACACCATTCAAGATATTATTGAAGAATTAAAGCATCCTGGACAAGATTATCGTGATAAATTAGATGATGTGATTTTAAAAAGTGATATCTTATCCATTGAAGATTTAAAAATAGGAATGGAACTAACGGGAACTGTTCGAAATGTAACCAGCTTTGGTGCTTTCGTTGATATTGGCTTACATGATGATGGCTTAGTTCATATCTCAAAAAT
>CANPXO010000090.1 GCA_947586205.1 uncultured Bacilli bacterium | reverse complement strand
TCTTTTACTATCGGAAAGCCAAGCATTTATAAAACAAGCCATTTGAGCATCGCCATTTACATGTGTCCAATCATCTTGTGTATCATGTTCTCTTATGTTTTTTAAAACTCCTTCTGGTGTTTCATTTGGATATGCTAATACTATTACAATAATTCCATATTGTTGTAGATATTTACATGCTTTTAATGGAAGGGAGTTGGTATCTAAAACATAATTTAAGTCTGGCTCATAAACAATAGATTGCTTAAAAATAAATGCTTGAAGAATATTTGTAATTTCCTTCGTTGCTTTCATTATTTCATTATATTGAATCTGAGGGGTGATACGTTTAAAAGTTTGATGTATTGCCTCCTCTAAAATATCTTCTTGAATTAAATTATAGTTAGGATATTTTTTTAAAATCATTTTGGTTAATGTGGTTTTCCCAGCTCTAGGAACGCCAACAATAATAATATTTTTTTTCATGTGTTACCTCTTTCTTTCTCTTTTTTAAAAAAGATTGAGGTCTACTCTAGCACAGATGGTATGTCGAATTTTGTCGAATTATGAAACATTTGTAAAAAAAATACAAGAAAATACTAGATTTGCAACATTTGCCTATTAATTATTCATATATTTGTTGTAAATGATAAGGGTTATCTTCACTTCCATCTTGTCCATCATTCATAATTTTAACATTTGTTTTAAGATAAAGAACCGGGAAAACTTGATACGCACCATGGGTTCCCATAGGGAAAAGATCGCCAGCACTTTCGATGCTATATGCTCGATTAGGAAGACTTGCATCAGGAGTTAGAGTTCATTTTCTATCATTGCTTAAATTTAAAATCCAATCATTTAATGAACATTGTTCAGAAGAACTACTTGTTTTCCAATCCAAAGATGGTTTGCTGAAACAATTGCTTCTTCCTAAAGAGCCACCATTTGTAGCATAAAGATAATCACTAGGATACATTAAACCTATACTATGAAATAATTCTGTTTTTGATTGGCCATTGGAGTCTTTTGTATTCTCCCTATTCCATTCTGTTGGCCTTACAATATTACCTTTATAAACTTCTGTACCTCTTTCAAAGTTATACCAATCATTAGCAACTGCACTATTATACTGAGATGAATCGGATAATAAACCGCCAAGATTCCATATAATATTTTTATCTATCAAATTTTGAACTTTTTTTAAACCATTTCCTTCACTGTCTACAGTTCCATCAAAATTACATTCCGTACTAAATGAAACATCCTTTTCTCCTTTTTTCCAACAAGTTCCCTTTTCACTATTATAATAAATTCCATTTAACATCTCCATTAATTGACTATCTGTCCAATCATTACTTCCTAAATCATTAGTGGCACTACCACTCCATTTTTTATAATCGCGACCATATTCCCCAATGTTATCATTTTTAATTATCTTTAATCTTTGTTCTACTAAATTATCAGAAGTCAAGACATTTACTAAACCTATGATTCGCCATATTTCGCTATTGAAAGTAATATAATTATTTGGGTTACTACCTGCAAATCTTAATTCAGTAGTTTTCCAACCAGTTTCTTCTCCATTATAATCTTCATGTTTTACTTCATAAAGTCCATCACCATCTTCAACAATTGGTATTCCTTTTCCTTGAATAAACTTACCTTTCACAAAATATAAATTACATTTGGTTCTTGAGGTAGTCACACCATGAACTTGAATTACATAATCTTCCGTTAAAGTAACTTTAATATTGTCATCATGACTTCCATTTACTCCACAATAACTTGCTTCTTCATCTAATACATAGCCATTATCTTTAACTGGCATTTCTTTTTTAATACCACCATCATAATAAAATGCAAAATAAATATTTCCTGGATCCTGCACAGTACCTTTAATCACATTCTGATTTGTTTTTACTTCAAATATAGCAAATGTTCTATAAAGTACCACTCCACTTACAAGTAATATACAAGCAAGCGTAAATACTATAATTCCTATTCTTTTCTTATCCTTTTCTTTAAACTTTTTCAATTTCATGGTAATCTTCCCTTCACAACCTATGATTGTATTTAGTGTAATTATACAACCTCAAATTGTAAAAATCAATACAATCTTAAGTTGTATTTTAAAATGAATTATAGGTGACTAACTATGAACATTGAAAGATTAAAAATAATGAGAGAACGTAAAGGAAAAAGTCAAAAAGAAATTGCTGATTTATTAGAAGTAAGACAACAACAATATAGCAAATATGAATTAGGAATTAATTCCATTCCCATTGAAAAAATATGTAAACTTGCCGATTACTATGAAACAAGCATTGATTATTTAGTTGGAAGAACAAATAACAAATAATCATAACATTTGAAAAGCTTCTGCCAAATACTTTGCAAACTGTTTTACATAATCATCACTAAGGAGTTTCTTTCTCTCATTAACATTAGAAAGAAAACCACACTCTACTAGAACCCCTGGAATATCTAATTTAGAATACATATAAATAGAATTAGATATTTTTTTAATTTCTCGATGAGAACTTAATTTGGAGTTTAAATACTCTTGAACTTTCAGTGCAATATCTTTATTTTCTTTTAAAACATCAGAATAAAAAACTTGAGGTCCATAATAACTAGGATCACTTAAATAATTCAAATGGATAGACACATAATAATTAGCCTTACTATGATTAATATAAGTAATTCGATGGTCAAAATCACTACGTTTTCTTGAAGAAGACTTAGGCGTACTTAAGTCATAGTCTCCCTCTCTTGTCATTAAAACATTGGCACCCAATCTCTTCAGTTCTTCTCTTAAAGCAAGACCTATCTTCAAATTAATATCTTTTTCATAAGTTGTTCCAACGACTGTTCCAGGGTCCACTCCACCATGTCCAATATCAATTAAAATTGTCTTTCCATTTAAAGGAGCATTCGCAGATGCAAAAGGAATCGTTAATAAAAGAGCCAAAAATAAAAACAAAAAAAGACATATACATTTATTTTTCATATTTAATATATATGTCTTAGTAATAAATTAATGAATTTTAGTAAGTATCTTTTTCATCGCTTCATAACGATAAGTTCCTTGTAACTCATCCTCATTAAGTTCATTAAAAGGTTTTTGATATCCATCTAATAAAAACACCGCATAGAAATATGGTTTCTTTAGTTCTCCTAAAATTTCTGTAGCAATTTGTCCTCTACTTTCTCCAAATTCTTGAAAATAAGTTCCATCAGGCATCACACAAGTAACAACTGCACGATAACAAGCTCCTCTATCCTTATCTTTTAAATTTCTTAGTAACTTATGAACACATTCATACTTAGGAAGACTTGGGTCTTTTGCAATTTCTTCATCAGCATATCTTGCTGTATAAACACCAGGTTCTCCGTTCAACGAATCACAAAAAAGGCCTGCATCATCCGTAAGAATTGGATAATTAATTTGATGTTCTTTGCAAAAATCAAAAATTGCCTGAGCTTTAATCAACGAATTTTCTTCAATAGTAGTCCCATTTTCTTCAATTTCTCCTCTATCCCAACCAATATCCGCCATACTCAAAACTTGCATATCTAAATTTAACTCATGTACAATATTTTGTAAATCCTCTGCTTTTCTTGGATTTGTAGAACCAAATATAATTTTCATATCTTCACCACTTCCATACACATTATACAATAGACACCTCTTAAATTCTAGTATACATTGTATTTTTTCCTTTGTAAAGGTTTTTG
>CANPXO010000089.1 GCA_947586205.1 uncultured Bacilli bacterium | reverse complement strand
AGCTTTAAATTTCAAAGTGATTGGCCAGACAATTCAAGCCAAGCCTATTTATTAAAAGCCATTGTGAGTGATATGAATAATGACGCAAACAGTACAGTTGAAGAAGTAGATGGAGACTTTGTAGTGAAATCTAACGTAAACTATCCAAACAACCCAGAACTCAAATATCAAAAAGTAACCCTTGATAAAGACAAAAATATTAAGAAAAATGAAATCTATGATGAAAAAGACAATCTAAAAATGAAAGTTACATTCATGAGTGTAGATTATAAAGCAAGTTTAAAAGAAAGTGATTTTGATTTAGACGAATACATTAAAGAAATGCCAAAAACAAATACCGAAAATTGTACAGGAGAATCTTGTAAAAACAATGCTCCATGTGAAGGCGATGCTTGCCAAGATAAAAGTACAGGTTCCATTGAAAATATCCTTTATCCTTTATATATACCAAGTAACACTTACCTAGAAAAAAGTGATAAAGTAAGCACGGATTATGGGGACAGAGTCATCCTTACTTTTGGAGGAGATAAAAACTTTGTCTTAGTCGAAGAAAAAGCAACATCAAGTGAAGAATTCGAAGTCATCCCAGTTTATGGAGACCCATTAATCGTAAGTGATACCATTGGAGCTTTAGGTGCAAACTCCCTTACTTGGACCAAAGATAACATCAGTTATTACTTAGCAGGAAGTGACTTAACAACTGTTGAACTCGTATCGATTGGAGAAAGTATAGGCTATAACAATCAAACTGTAAGCAAAGAGAAATAATGAGTGTTTCTCTTTTTCTTTTTTAGTCATTGCAAAATAAAGTAATCTTCGATATAATGAAATGGGAGGAAAAAACATGGCAAAAACAAAATATCAAACAGAAGAACAAAAGGAGTTAATAAAATTTTTAATTATATTAGGAGTCGTATTATTACTCATTGTAAGTGTTTACTTCTTAAGTAAAGTATTTACAAAAGAAGAAGCCAAAGAATACGAGTATCAAGCAGGAGTTGTAAGTACCACTTCAGTAATTGTTGGAACAATGCTTTCTAGAAAAGATACAGAATATTATGTATTAGCATACGATTCTTCAAGTGACTATGCAAGTAGTTATAGTATCTATGCAAGTTATTACACAAGTGAACAAAAAGATGCTTTAAAAGTTTACTATTTAGATTTATCAAGTGCAATGAACAAAAATTATTATGTAACAGAAGGAAGTAATCCAAAAGCAACAAAGATTAGTGAATTAAAAATGAAAGATGGAACATTGATTAAAGTCAAAAATGGTAAAATTACAAAATATGTAGAAGGTATTGAAAACATATCAAAAGAATTAAAAGTGACTGAAAAGAAATCTGATTCAGAGTCGTAATTCGACTCTTTTCTTTTTGAATAAAATATGGTACGATTAATAAGAAATAAGGTGAAAAGATGAAAAATAAAATGACAATTGGTTTTTCCCTTAAAGGAATTTGTATCATCATATTTATCACAGCAATCGTGACAAGTTTAACAACAGGACTTATCATATATAATAATAGTAAAATTGTTTTAGGTTCTGTAAGTATTAAAGATGATGATGCTTTAAGAGAATTTTTAAAAGTGTATAACAGTCTAGACCAAAACTATTATGATGATATTAATAAAACCGAAATGGTTGATGCGGCCATATCAGCTATGTTAGATTATCTAGGTGAAGATTACTCTACCTATATGAATAAAGATGAAACAAATAACTTAGCTAGTGAATTAAGTGGAAAATTTAAAGGAATAGGTATATCCATTTCCAAAGGAAGAGAAATAGCCGAAGTTCATGAAGATACTCCAGCTTCTAAAGCAGGTTTTGAAGTGGGTGATATTTTAGTATCTATAAATGGAAAAAGCACGGAAGGACTGACTCAAGCTCAAGTGGCAAATCTTATTGATAAAGTAAACAAAAACACAATTGATGTTCAAAGAGGAGAAGAAATTCTTACATTAGAAGTTACCGCCGAGAATATTAACACTCCACTTACGAACACAATCATCGAAACAGACTTTACAAATATAGGATATATAGATGTTGATGCTTTCACCGATACAGTAGGAGAAGAATTTGCAAAAGCCCTAAGAAGTCTAGAATCCAAAGGTATTGACAATTTAATTATCGACCTTCGTAATAATTCGGGAGGATACTTAAAAGGGGCAACCGACATACTAAATCTCTTTTTAAAAAAAGACATGGTGATGTATAGCTTTGAAAATAAAGAAGGTACAGAAAGCTTCCGTGATGATACCGAAGAACATCGAGACTATCCAATTGTATTATTAGTAAATGAAAACTCAGCAAGTGCAAGTGAAGTGGTAGCTGCAGCTTTAAAAGATAATTTAAATGCAACGGTTGTAGGAATGCTTACTTTTGGAAAAGGAAGAGTTCAACAGACCAAAAGCCTAGAAGATGGAAGCATGGTGAAATTTACATCAGCAAAGTGGTTAAGACCAAACGGAGAATGTATCGATAATATTGGTATTATCCCAGATTATGAAATCGATCTCACCCAAGATGAAGAAGGTAATTGGGTTGATTCACAATTTGAAAAAGCAGTAGAACTACTAAGTTAGTTCTTTTTTTCTTTATAAATAGCAAAAAATCTTGTATAATAACAACTAAGAAAGAAGTTTTAGACATGAACGATATAAAAATAGGAGAAAAATTAAAGATATGTTGTTATAAACATAACGGCTATTTAGACCGAACAAGTGATGAAGCAACCGTAATCTATACCGATAATGATATGTTAGTGGTCGCAAATGACCACACAACATTAACAGAACACAACGGCATAAGTCATACAACCCATGAACCAGCCATACTATTTTTCTATAAAAAGAAATGGTTTAATATTATAGGACAGTTAAAAGATGGAGGCCTATTTTATTACTGCAATATAGCGACTCCATTTATCATTGATGGAAATTCCATTAAATATATAGATTATGATTTAGATTTGAGAGTCTATCCGGATGGAGGCTTTAAAGTCCTAGATCGAAACGAATACAGATATCATAAAAAAATTATGAAATATGGTCCAGAGTTAGATTCTATTATAGAGGACTCTCTTACTGAACTTATAAACATGAAAAAAAGCGAGCAGCCACCTTTTCAAAAAGGTTTAGTAGAAGATTTTTATCAAAAATATCAAGAATTAAAAGGCTAAAAATAAAGAAAAAGGAATGTTTTAAGAAAAAAGTAACCGAATTTCACAAAAAAGTGAAATTTTTTCTTGCATTTACATAAACTTTATAGTAGACTAGTTAACAGTTGCTGAGGAAAAGAGCAACAAAACCTAGAAATTTTCAGTTTTTTGCAGAAAATGTCGAAAAATGAAAATTTATGCTTGCATTTACATAAAATTTTGTGTAGAATGTAAAGCATGTGTGAAAAAGAACACACAAAATGAGTTTAAATCAAAAGGATTTTTCCAAGAAATTACAAAGAAAAAAGTAATGTCAAAGAAAAATAAAAAAAATGTAAAAAAAGTGTTGACAACAAGAAAAAGATTTGATAAACTCATATTGCACTTGACAAAAAGAAGTGCGAAACGATCTTTGAAAACTAAGTAAAAAAGTCAATTTGAGTAGCTTAGGAAAAAACTTAAAATTTAAGATTTGAAATAAATCTTTTTTATTGAGAGTTTGATCCTGGCTCAGGATGAACGCTGGCGGCATGCCTAAGACATGCAAGTCGAACGCGAGGG
>CANPXO010000088.1 GCA_947586205.1 uncultured Bacilli bacterium | reverse complement strand
TGTAGACGCACTTTCTAAATAATCATCTATAGTAATTTGAGGTGCTTTTTCCGTTTCCCATAAATATTTGATTTCATCAATCTGTTTTGATTCTTGAACATCTTTATAAACTTTCACGGTTGCATACTTTTCTTCTGTATTCATAACGGTGTCCCAATCACTTTTTACATAAATCATTTTTTCAGTAATAATATATTCTGTTTCACTTTTTCTTGCTGAGACGATCTTTCTTTTAATCGAGCTATTTAGTGAACCATCACACCCAGTTAAGTAAGTATAGTTTTTCTCCCCCTTATTATAACGAAATGCACAAACATAAGGACTTACGATATATCCTGAATCATGCGCGTAAGTTGTATCCCCAAAAATTTTTTTAATACTTTTATCAATTTCTTTTTCATCTACAACTTTTGTGTTTGGGTGTTCCTTCAAATAATCGACAAAAGCAGTACCTAAAATAAATTCATTAGAAAAACTTTCTTTACGATAAACATCTATTAAAGAAGTCACACTGTCAGTTGGATTTGCTCTGCTATAAAGGAGCTGGACTCCTGGGTCTGTCACGGGAATGGTTTCAAATTCTTCTTTAATCACTTCTGGTTCTCTATCCATCCATAAAAATAAGGTTATCCCGCCAATAATCACAACAATCATTATGATGTAAGGAATATATTTTTTCATAAGTCAACTTCCATTTCTATGAACCATTATATCATTTATTAGATTCAAAAAAAAGAACTTATTTCATCATTCTTTTCATATTTCGAATTGCACTTTTTTCAATTCTAGACACTTGAGCTTGACTAATATTTAGAATAGAGGCAATCTCCATCTGTGTTTTTCCCATAATATAACGATCTACTAAAATATTTTTTTCTCTTTCTTTTAATTTCATTAAAGCTTTCTTAAGTAAAATCATTTGGTCTCGATTTTCATTTTGATTATTTTGATCCGCAAGTTGATCGGCTAAAAAAATAGGTTCTCCTCCATCATTATAAATAGGTTCAAAAATACTTACTGGTTCCTTTAACGAATCCAAAGCATTACTAATTTGATACAAGCTAATATGTAAATGATCAGCAATTTGTTCTACAGTGGGTTCGGTTCCATGCTGTTGCGAGTATTCTTCTTTAAAACCAAGAATTTGATAGGCTAAATCTTTAATTCCCCGACTCACTCTTAGAGAACTTTGGTTATCACGGATGTAACGACGGACTTCCCCAGAAATAAGAGGTATTGCATACGTACTCAGTTTTAAATTATAAGATAAATCAAAATTATCAATGGCTTTTATAAGACCCATCACCCCTACTTGAAATAAGTCATCTAGATTTACATTTCGATTTCGATAATGCCTTAAGACACTTAAAACAAGTTTCAAATTGCCATTGATAAGCTCTTCTTTCGCAAGAGCATTCCCTTTTTTCATTTCTTCAAATAAATGGATTTGTTCTTCCTGTGATAAAACTTTTAATTCATTCGTATTTACCCCTGTAATTTCAACTTTATATTTTGCCATATCCTCACCATATTATTTATGGGAAGACACATAACTTTTTATTCATGAAAGATTTTTTAATTCATTCACAGCTTCTTCTAAAGTGGATACAGAAATGAGTCGAATGTCATATCCTTTTTCATTTTTTACTTGTACTGCTTCTTCATAATTTTCTTCTGGCACCAAGAAAACATCGGCTTTTTGGTGCACGGCTCCGATTAATTTATAACAAATTCCCCCAATTTCTCCAACTGTTCCATCAATCGAAATCGTTCCTGTTCCAATAATTTTTTTACCCTTGGTAATATCTTCTTCCACTAAAGAATTATATAAAGATAAAGCCATCATAAGTCCCCCTGATGGACCAGATTCACTAGACTTCATTTTAATACTTGCTTTTGGAGATTCTTCATACTCATAAGTCACCGTCATTGAAATACCAATTTTCGAAACCCCTTCCATTAAAAAGACTTCAGCCGTTGTATCCACTTCTTTCCCGTCCCTTAAAACTCGAATCGGAATCAAATCTTTTTCTTTATGACTTTCGACAATACTTCTCAGGTCATCCGTACTTTTAATTTCCTTGCCATCGACACTTAAAACAATATCAAATAACTTGATATCACTTTTGGCTCTTTCATCAATATAAGTCACATGAACGAGTTCTTTTTCAATAGAAACTTCTTTTCCAGCCAAAGTGAAAGAAGAAATAATCGCTGAATCAATCGATTGTTGAGTTGCAATTTTATCTGCTTCAAATCGTTCTTCAAAAGTTTCATGATCTAAAGTAAGTTCTGACACCGGGACAATATCCCAATCAGGAATGATATAAGATAATGCTAAAAACGGAAGACTTCCTCTTACCATCGTGACATAGGACATTCCAAGTTCCCCTTCCGATGAATATCCATTTTCGACACTCACTCTTGAACTTAAATCCACCATTCCTCCTGGCGTATAAATCTTATAAGGTAATTCATACTGAAATACCACTAAAATAATGGCTAACGCGATAAAAAATTTATAGTTTTCTCTCCAAAATTGTTTGAATTTTTTCCACATGTTTTATATCCTCCATAATTTATTCTATCAAAAAAGAAACACTTTCAATACAAAAGTCATTCATTTTTTACATAACTTGACAATATAAATATAGTATGAAAAAAAATATACCAATCTTTCTATTATTTTTATTTACTTTTTTGATTTTTTATCAAAATAAAGAAGTTCAAGTGGCTATCATTGATAGCTGTGAACTATTTATTACTAAACTTTTCCCTTCTTTATTTCCGATGATGATTCTTTGTGATTTATTCATTTATTTTGATTTACCAGAATTCTTTTGTAAATATTTTGGCTCTTTTTTTTCTAAAGTTTTTCATACCTCACCAAACGGAGCCTTTGCCTTTTTTATCTCTTGTTTTTCTGGAACTCCTTCCAATGCCTATATGATTAAAAATTTGTATTTAGAAAATGTTTTAACAAAGGAAGAAGCATCTCACATTTTATCGTTTTCCTTTTTTACAAATCCTTTATTTTATTATACAATGTTAAATGCTCTATTTCCTGAAAACTATATCACAATTTGGAAACTTTTTTTCATCCCCTATCTTGTAAATATTTTAATAGGTTTTTTGTGTCCTCATAGAACACAGATTTCAAAATTAACTGTTTCAAATCCAAAACCAAATTTTGGTATCTTTTTATCAAATAGCATCAATCATGCGATGAATACTTTAATGTTTATCTTAGGAACAGTAACCCTATTCTTTATTTTAAATACATTTATTAATCATAACCAAATTCCTTTGTTATCTGGAATTTTAGAAGTCAGTCAAGGACTTCATAGTTTAACGACTGTGTCTTATTCATTAAAATTAAAAGAACTTCTAACCATTTTCTTTGTAAGTTTTGGAGGACTCTCTATTCACTTACAGATTAAAGGAATTTTAAGTGATACCCCTATTTCTTATAAAGAATTTTTAAAAGGCAGAATGAAACAAATATTTTTAAGTATCATTCTCCTCATTTTTGTATAATTTCTATGCGAAATTTTTTAAAATGTGACAAGTGTACAGACAAAATTTGTGTTTTTTCATAACTTACATTAGAAGGGAGAAAAAATATGAATAGTTGTGAATATCAAAGAGCATATAACTATGTAAAAAATTATCAACAAAATTCATTTAGACAAGGATGTTGTTGTTCAGGTCGTAATCTCGTGGGACCAACAGGACCTACTGGACCTCAAGGACCTGCCACGATTACAATTGGAACAACGACCCAAGGTTTACCAGGAAGTGATCCATCTGTCGTAAATTCTGGAACAAGTCAAAATGCTATCTTAAATTTTGTAATTCCTGCAGGTGCCACAGGACCTACGGGAGC
>CANPXO010000087.1 GCA_947586205.1 uncultured Bacilli bacterium | reverse complement strand
ATGGTGCCGAAAGAGGGACTCGAACCCCCAACCCACTGATTACAAGTCAGTTGCGCTACCAATTACGCCATTTCGGCAAAAAAAATAAATGGTGGGCGTTTACGGACTCGAACCGCAGACCCTCTGCTTGTAAGGCAGATGCTCTAACCAACTGAGCTAAACGCCCGATGTCTTTAGTTGACACTTAAAATATTATCAAAATTGACTCTTAATGTCAACTAAAATTTAACAATTTTTACTGATTTTCGATAGTTTTTTATTTTTTATTCTCTTTTTTCATTGGTAAGAACTAACTTTACACCTTGTTCGTAAGAAGAATCACTCTCATTGAATGACATTCTCTTCGTATTTTCAATATATAAAGTAATATCTTGATTTAACATTTCCACAACATCTTTGGATAAAGAAGAATTCTTTAAAGCTTCTATATTTTGTTCTGCTCCATCTAAATTACGAGAAATCACATCTTGTAGTAAATTCATCATCTTACGAGAAAGTTCTATAGCTTCATTTTCACTATCTCTACTCTTTCCAATAATAAACTCAGAATAAATCACTGGAATAAAGTCATTTTTAGCCATTTCTAAAGCATTAATGGTAATAAAATGATTGGTAATGGTTTGATATAATTTTAACAGTTCTTGATTCATTAAATTCTTAGTTGTTAAAAATCGATTTTCTTTATCTTTTAAAATTTGTAATAAAGACTGATATTGCATTGGTTTTAAAATATCGTCATCTTTTTCTAATAGAGTACGTTCTTGTTCTTTATTCACAATCGCTAAATGTAAACGATTCGCATACTCTTCGTTTTTCGTGCGATATATATTAATATATTTTAAAAGTTGTTCTAATACCACAAGTTCTTTAGATAAAATTTTCAAATTTTCATCAATTGCTTTTTTAAGTTCTTGAACTCCCTCTTCATTGAGTCCTTCACTTTTTTCTTCTCTTTTAAACAGAAAGCGAAAAGAAAATGTTTTTGATTTTTCTTTAGGAATCACTTTATTCATAAGTTCATTTAACTCTATAATCGCTTTCTCACTAGAATCATTTAGCATTAACTTAGGATATTCTTCATGAATCGCACTAGAATGAATCGATAAACTATCCCCAAAATGTAAAATACTTTGAATATTATCAGGAATTAAAGGCTCGACTGATGTCTCTTCTAACATTTTCATTCTTTCTTCTGGTGACACCAATAAAACATAATCTTTTAAAGAACAAACCTCCATTTTCAAAATTTGATAATCACATCCTACTTTATCACATAGTCTTTCCAAATAAGTAGAAGGACATATTTCTTTATCAAAGATTTCTTGAAATAAAGAGGATATAATCGTATTTTCTGAACAATATGAATTTACAAATTGAAAATCTTTTTTCAGTTGCTCGGCTTTTGGATTCAAAAAATACTTAGAAAAATCCGTGACTAAAAGAGTATAATCCAGGTCTTTTGCTTCTATCACAAATTTTTCTTCCTTTAAAAGTTCCTTTGTGATATTATGTTTCATTAAATAATGTGCTTCTTCTGTCTCTAAATCTAAAGTTGCATATAGAAAGCTATACAAACATGAATCGTCTTTCCTATCAAAATATTCTTTTACATTCAAATAGGTATTTAATACTTTATAAAGATATCTTTGAACTTCTATAGGATAGGCATCATAAATTTGCTTTCCTAACTTCATCTCTTTTTCTTGTGTAAATATTTCATAATATTTACGAAAAGATTTTATTAGATTGAACCTTGGCTCAAATATAGTAATACCATATGGACTTAATTCCATTTCTTCAGCTACAGCTTGATCTAAAACATCAATAAGACCTAATGGCGGACAGTCCTCTTTAAAATATTCTCTAAAATCATTCATTAAAAGATTTAAATTAACATCGTTTTTGTCTACTGATATCACCATATTCTCATCTTTTAATACCTTAGCCAAAGCTTCAGAATTAGATAGTAAACCATTTGCACTCCACTCCCAAAAATCTTTTAAAGAGGAAACATTGATACCAGCATAAATAATAGAATAAAATTTTCTGCCATGTTTGTTGAGACGATTTTCTTTCATAAAATAATCATAACAACGACTTACGTCTTCCCAAAAAGTAATCATTTCTGAGTCCATACCCAAAAATAATCGATTTCGAAGTTCCTTTTCTTCTTGTAATTTCGTATTTTGAACATATTCCACATATTTTTCTTCAAAAGGACGAGTTCCATCACCAAGTTCATAGAATAAAGACTCCATCACAAAACTTTTATTAAACTTACGATTCACTAGATTTTGAACCACATCAAAAACAGTAATCTTATCAATATCTTTCCCCTTATTTTCTCCACTGATTAGAAATCTTAAAAAACGCCGTACTAAAGTTTTCTCTTTAAAAGAAGGTTCTATAATTTTATCTTTTTCTACTGGAATTTTTAAGAGATGACAAATATCATCATAAGTAACACCATGACTTTCAAAAAAATGATTTAATGCTGTGGGATTGGAGAAACTCGCTAGAAACAAAGCTAAAGTATCGGCATCATCTTTCGATTTTAAATATTTCGTTTGTTTTTTTTCTAATGTATCCACTAAATAGGAATAAATCTGCGTAGAGTCCTCTAAAAGTTCTTTTACATCATTTTGTAAGGAAAATGAAAATTCTTGCCAGCAATCTTCTTGAGAAATGATTTTTTCTGCTTCATAAAGTTCATTAAAATTTTTAAAATCTTCTATTTCTAGTCCATGTTTCTTTAAAAAGTTCATGATACCTAAACTATCATCAAAAGACATAGTAGCCATTTTCTCAACAATGTGAGGAACGGATAAATTTTTATCTTCTAAATAAGAACTATAATCATGTTCAATTTGATATATATCATAAGGCCAATGCTCATAACCCGAAAGAGAGGTTGTAAATGATTTTATCATTTCATCATAGCCAATTCCTTTATCTTCTAAAATATTTTCAATCACTTTTTGTTCTGTTCCTTTATAAAAATAAAGAGCTAAAAATAACGACAAAGATGCAGGAAGCAAGCTCGTTCTTTCATCAAAACGTTTTGCTATTTGAGATGCTGTTTTGAAATAGGAAACAATTGAATGAGAACAATTTTCAAAAATCTTTTTTTCTAGTTGCTCACGATACATTTTCTTCTTAGTAACTCTTAACTCTGTGACTTTGTCCATCAAATCATCAACATCTAACTTCATCCATTTACAGTCGTTTTTATATATTTCTACTTTAGCTACATTTTCTAAATGATATAGAAAAAAGTCTTCTGGAATCAGTTGCTCGTATTCTATGATTGATTTACATGGTGGAATACAGTCAAGATATTTTAAGTAATTATCTTTAGCCAAATTTCCATCATATTGAAGTTTAATATCTGCACGAAAATGTTCATCAAAATCATCATCTAAAAGAATTCTTTTCATATCCATAGTCTTTTTGTATGCAACATATACAGTTACCAAAAATCGTATGGTATCTTTTCCTAAATTGTGGTCCCTTAGCCAAATTTTCTTCGATAATACATTATTCCAATAATGTAATAAGGATTCTGTAAAATCTAATGTCTCTTTTGGTACTATTTTTTGATATTCTTCCCAACTTAAGGTCATAAATAAACCCCCTTCTAGCATGAAGTGAGGTTATTATATAATAATTTTAGGCATTTGTAAAGTAAACTTGATACCAAACTAAGAAACAATAAATATTATAGATTTTACGTCCGTTGTTCTCTTTTCTTTGATAATGTTTCTCTAGTAAATTTAATATGTAGTCTTGGTCAAAGAATTCTTTCACATAGTCTTTTTGAAATGATTCCTTTACTTTCAAATAAAATTTTTCTTCGCGAATCCATTTCGAAAAAGGAACAGGAAATCCACATTTCTTTCTTTTGGACCATTCTTCTGGAATAAAATCTTTGGAAATATCTCGGAATAAATATTTTGTTTCTTTGTTTTTCAATAAATATTTATTTGGAATAGTTCTTGCATATGTAAACACATCAATATCCATAAGAGGTGTTCGAAGTTCAATCGAATGAGCCATACTCATTTTATCGGCTTTCAGTAAAATATCTTGAGGAAGCCAAAAATGAAAATCAATAAACATCTTTTTAGTAAGTTCACTTTCATTCTTTACTTTGGAATACACAGGTTCTAAGACCTCAGC
>CANPXO010000086.1 GCA_947586205.1 uncultured Bacilli bacterium | reverse complement strand
CTAAATCGCCATATTCAATGAAACCGTAACCTTTGGTATTATTAAACCATTTGACTGTTCCTCGTAACACACTCTTCACTCCCTTCCACTTACATTTACTGCTATCACTACCATATCATGAATATGCACTTACTGCAATTTTTTTCCGTCGACAATTTCCGCGCGTCAAATCATCACTCAGAAAAACTCATACATAAGCCACGATGTTTTCATTTTACTCAAAATTTCCCTCTTATCAAGTTTCTTTGTATGAAAAGGTTAAAATTTTGTTTCAAAAAGATTTTGATCTTTTATTTTGAAAATAATCTTTCATTTGAAACAAAAAATCATTCTTTTATTGTTTCTTCTTCGATTTCTTCTCTATAATTCTTGGATAATAAATCGACTTGTTCACCAGTATCTAGAATAAAGTAGCCTTTGGTATAGTTTCTTTCGATCATTCTTTCTTTGTTAGCAAGACAACTTTTATGTGTTTGAACAAAACGGGAATCTAACATATTTTTTAGTTCGGTTAATGTGAGATTTATTTTTAGAGTGACTCCTGGTGTATCGGTGTAGATCACCGCTTTTCTATCTTCTTTATCTCTCGTAATGTATAAGATATGCTTCATGTAAATTCTATTTACTACATGGTTGTGTTGGAAAGTGAATACTTTTTCATCATATTTATGATTCATGATTTTCACTAAGTCATCATAAAGGCGATGCGACATATCTCTGAATTTCTCAATGAAATCAAATACTTTCAATACTCTTCTATGAACTACTTCAAACATCTTGTCATGATTGGTTACAAATATGATTTCACTATCCCAATCGGTCTTTCTAATTTTCTCTGCTATTTCTATTCCACAGATACTATGTGATAATTCAATATCCAATATGTAAATTTTAGGAATGGAAGTCTCTTTCATTTCTTCTTCTAGTTCACTAGAATACTTCTCAAAGAAAATAATTTCAAAATCTTCATTATATTTCACAGAAAGCTTACGAATTATTTTCCTTATTATTTCTTGTACTGCCCTATCATCTTCGATGACTACAAATTTCATCTTTTTTTCCTCTCTCCTTTTCTTATGCTCGATAATTATAACATAGGTTCTTTTAAAAAATAAATACCTATTTTTAAGATAGGTACTTGGATATCAGATACTTGTCTTTGTCCTGATAATAGAAGACATTTTGCTGTTTTCGTTCTAATATTTTTTCGTAAACTTCTTCATTTGTTCCATAAAAGATATATCTTTTGTTTGGGCTTGTGATTATAAAGTCTAAAAAGGAATCAAGAGAAGAAAATATATTTAAAGGACAAAAAAGACTTGTTTGCACTTTTTCTTTTTTGATGACCGTGGCATAGGTTTCGTGTAAATTTATGAGGATTGTATTTTTCTTTTTTTCTAGTAATGCAGACTCTTTTTTGTATTTGATGTTTTTGATACCTAAGTTGTTTAATATGACGGTGAATACTTCTCTATCCATCTCGGTATAATGAGAAGGTGTAATTAGAACAACGTTTTTTTGTTTTAAAAGAGAGACCCAGTGTTCTTTTTTGATGAGTTTTTTTAATTCTTTTTCAAAGATAGGAATGTTTTTTATCTTGCCATATTGCATAGCTCCTTTGGAGACAACAAAGTTTTTGATTTCTTTTTCTTTGTATTGAATGACATTTTCATATGGATATAAAATAATCATGTTTAAAAAATCCCTTTTGGGATTAATTAAAATCAGTGATTGGTTTATCAAAGATGTTTTCAGGATTTGTTAATGTGCCATTCAAATATACTTCGAATAAAAAACTTTCTTTTTTGCTTGTTTCAAGTTTAGATTCGCCTGATGTTGCAATCGTGGACCCTTGGGTAACGGAATCTCCTACTTTTACAGAGACAGACCCCGTTGTGTAATAAACTGTAGTAAGTTTGCTTCCGTGTTCGATGGTGATGACATTTCCTAGAATTTCATCAACTTTCACGTCTTTCACTTTTCCATCTAAAACGGAGATGATTTCAAATGTTTCATCTGCTTCATATAATATCCCGGTGTTTGGCATGTAAGTGTTTTCATAGAAGATAAGAGCATTTTCTTGATTTTCTTCAGACTCGTCTTTGTTGTAGAATGTTTTGGCCGTGATAACTGTGTCACTTACAAATGGTCTTGCCACCGTCGCGACTCCAGGATCTGTTTGAGGAACTTGAGGTTCTTCGACATTGGTTTCACCAAATACAGGGACTGAATCGTTTGCTAAATTGTCCTCCATCTCTTTCTTTTCTAACAAGTTTTGACTTAAAAATGTAATACTAAAGGCCATCAATCCTAAGGCTACTAAATAAATGGTTGTTACAACATAACTTCTTAATTTTCTTTTTTTCATTCTTTTTCCTCCTAAAACTATTTTGAGAGGAAAAGTTTTATTTTATACCTATAATTCTTTGATTTCAGTGTTTTGGTAGTAGTGTTTTAAAATTTCTTGGTAGGTATAATTTTCTTTTGCCATTCCATTTGCCCCGTATTGACTCATGCCAACTCCATGACCGTAGCCTCTAGTAACAAACGTGATGTCCTCATCACCTACTTCGATATTAAAATCAGTAGAACGTAAACCAAGCCTACTTCTTACTATAGTCCCTTTTAATGTAACTCCATTTATAGTGATGCTGTTTACATGACCCGAGTCTGATTTTTCGATGTTTTCAATGTTTATGTTATCACAAGAAATTTCTAGTTTGTTACAAAAATCTGTTTTGGAAATGGTTTTGGTGACTTCATAATTATCTAGGGTTTCGTTATCCCAAGAAGACTCGACACTTTTTAGGTAAGGAAGACTTTCTGAAAACACAAGTTCAGAGTTTTCGGTGTACCCATTACTCATGGAAAAATAGAAAGCATTGATGATTTCTCCGTTATAAGTTACGACTTCACCTTGGGTTTCTTTCACGGCATCTCTTATTTTTAAATAGTTTTGGAAGAAACTTAACCCCCATTGTTTTAGGAGAGTCCGATTATCTTTGTAGGCTTGGTCACTGACACCAATCACTAAATCATAATCGAGGTTTTGACGAGTATTTTTTTTGTACATGGCAAATGTTCTTGCCGCGACTGCTTGGGCTTTTAGAGCTTCGGTTTCGAAGGATGCAGGCATCTCGGCGGATACCACACCGACAATATAGTCCTCTAAAGAGATATTGGTAATCGTGCCATCACTTTCATTTTTTAAACGAATACTTATGAGTTCTTTTCCTTCTTCAGGTTCGATGGGTATCATGTAGTCATTTTTTTCAGCATAGTTTAAAACGGTGATTAAGGTTACAGTTAAAATCATTACAACACCAAGTAGTATTTTGTTTTTCATTCTTTTTCTCCTATAGAAATTCAAGTATAAATTGGGTTACTAAGTAGCCTAAGGCAAGACTTAACAAAACAACAAGAATTCTTGACTCGAAGTAGCGATTTTTCTTTAAGATTTTGTCAAAGTTAATTCCTGATAAGCCAAAGGCTGCAAATAAAGATGTAATGAGATATATGTATATTCTGTAATCCATATTATGCACCCTCTTCGTATTTTATGATTTTTTCAATTCGTCTTAAATGACGTGCTTCATTTGGGGCTGGTGTTTCTAAAAATAAGTGAATCCAATTCAATGCCGTTTCTAGAGTTTGTCCCCCAAATGCGATTACATTTGCTCCATTATGGATTTTGGCATGATGAACATCTTCATCGGTTGTCACCCTTGCGCAGCGAATGCCTTTTACTTTGTTCGCGGCAATGGATATCCCTATCCCGTTGCCACAGATTAAAACACCTATGTTATCCTTATCTTCTAGAACATGTTTGCAAACATCAAATGCAAAATCTGGATAATCATCTGTTGGATCATTTGGAAGATGAGTGTATTCAGCTTGATATCCTCCTTCTTTTAATTTTTCAACGATTTTTTTTCCTACCTCGGCACCTTGATGGTCCCCTCCTACAAATATTTTCATTTTTTGGCCTCTTTTCTTTCCTTATTATTATACAAGAAAAATTTAGAAAAAAAAAGAACTGCGTTATGCAGCTTTAGAATCGTTATTCATATTGTATTTACGATTAAATTTTTCAATGTTACCAGCTTTACTTGCTTTTCCTTGACGTCCTGTATAAAAAGGATGACATTCTGAACAAACTTCTACTTCAATGTTATCTTTTGTTGACATTGTTTTAAAAGATGCTCCACAAGCACATTTAATGGTAACTTCTTTCATTTCTGGATGAATATTTTTCATTGTTACTCTCCTTTCGCCATACCTAAGTCCTAGGTATAGATTTTCTTGTTTC
>CANPXO010000085.1 GCA_947586205.1 uncultured Bacilli bacterium | reverse complement strand
GCTTTAATTAGAACTCTTGCCATAAAACCAGATATTTTACTTTTAGATGAACCATTCTCAGCCCTAGATTATCAATCTAGACTTGCCGTAAGTGATGATGTTTATAAAATCATTCGTAAAGAAGGAATTACAACGATTATTGTTTCTCATGATATTGCAGAAGCTATCTCTATGTCTGATAAAGTTGTTGTTCTATCAAAACGTCCTTGTCACGTCAAAAAAATTTATGAGATTCATTTAACTGATAGTATAAGTCCCATTGAAAACAGACAAGCCAAAGAATTTTCTGATTACTATAATAAAATATGGAAGGACTTAGATGTCAATGTCTGAAAATGCCAAAAAAATCATTCAAAAAAACAAACGAAAAAAGAAAATTATTTTGCTCTGTCAAATAGGACTTGTTCTATTATTCTTTCTTTTATGGGAATTTTTATCTTCAAAAAAAATCATCAATCCCTTTATTTTCTCTAGTCCATCAAAGATTTTTACAACAATAATGAACTTAATCAAAACAGGAGAGCTTTGGAGTCATATCTTTACAACTCTTTATGAAATCGTTCTAGCCTTTGGAATAGGAATTACACTAGGTTTAATCATCGCTATTTTACTATATGAATTACCTATTCTAGCCAAAATTATCGACCCTTTTTTAACCATGATTAATAGTCTTCCCAAAGTAGCCTTAGGTCCTATCATTATTATATGGACAGGTGCCAACACCAAATCTATTATAGTCATGGCTTTACTTATTAACTTAATTGTAAGTATTATGAATATCTATAATGGTTTCTTAGGAGTAGACCCATTAAAACTAAAATTACTTCATTCTCTAAAAGCAACAAAACTTCAAATATTAAAATATTTAATTTTACCAGAATCTAAAAGAACCATTTTATCTTCTTTAAAAATTAACATATCCATGACTTTAATAGGTGTCATCATGGGAGAATTCTTAGTCAGTAAAAAAGGAATTGGCTATTTAATTATCTATGGTACACAAGTATTTAATCTTACTCTTGTTATGAGTGGTATTTTAATTTTAATCATTCTTTCATTTTTAATCTATGAATGTATTGTATTTCTTGAAAAAAAGTTATCCAAGCAAAGATAACTTTTTTTAACTTAAATACCTTTTATCAAATAACCGTCAATTAAAATTTTCCTTATATTTCAACGTTTTCTTGACAAAAATGATAGAAAAATCAAATAACCGTCAATTTAAATTTTAAGCCCAATATGGAAGATAACTTTTATATTTTCGTGAGTTCGAATTGGACTGATACTCTTTAATTACTCCTGAAGAAACAGCTTCGGCTAACATTCTGGAAGCAATTGCAGAATTTTTCTTATCAATATTAAATCTTACTCTTAATGTTTCATTAGTCATCTTCTCATTTAATACATACTGTAAACACGCATGCTGATAGCAAGCTCTAATTTTATCATCATTATTCATTTCATTTAATTTTTTATATTCATATAAAATTACTTTTGTTCCATTATCATATTCTAAAAAATTTGGTGCTGGTAATTGAAATAGTTCTATTGATTTAATAGTTTTATCTATTCCACTACCCTTTTCTTCACAAATATTAAATCTTCTCATAATACTAGCCAACTTTTCATTTCTAGAAATAGGATTATGATCTATGAATCTATCTACACTAATTAATGGAGTACCAGGATTGGATATTTCAATTCTATCAGAAAATAATTCTATTAATATGCCTGTTCCTGTAATATTAAGATCTTGGTGAATCATTGCGTTGGCTATTAATTCTCTTAGTGCTAATTCTGGATACATTTTTACCTGAGTTCGTAATGCCAATCCTATATGTTCATTTTGTGGTGTTAAAAGATCCAAATTTTTTAAAATTTCTTCAAAACATAAAGCATATCCTTCATCATAATTTATTTCACGAATAGTATCTAATTTACTTTTTTCTTTATATTGAATTAATCTTATTGATTTCCTTGAAATTGTTCTAAATTGATGTACATTTTTAGCAAATAAAATAGCTCCTAAATTAGTTATAGCTAATCGACCATATAATTCTTTTAAAAATCCTTCACCTAAAAAATCCTCAATCACTTTATCAATTGTTTCTGGAAATGGTAATTTTAATAATTTATAATAAGCAGAAATATCCAGCAAATTAAATATATCATCTTTATCTAATTTTGATAATGCTATTTCATCCTCAAAAGAAGTATGATTTAACTCATTCCATAATTTCTTTTCTTTTTCTTTATAATCACATAATTTTCTCTTTTGTTGACCTACTCTAATATATGCAATATTATCAAATTCTACTGGATAATTTTTTGCTTTATCTATTTCAATTATTAATACTTTATTACCTTCATATTCTATTTCATAAGCATCAAAATCAATTTGTGGATTTAACTTTCGATATATCCAATTATATAGTGGTTCATTTCCCTTTTTTGAACTATCAAAGTTAAAAGTAGTTCCTACTACCTCCTTGGTTGAGTCATCTACTCCATATATTAAATAAGCATGTTCCTTATTACATAGTGTCGCTGAATTAGATAATGCAGAAATGTATTCACCAATCATATGTGGTTCATCATTGTCTACTTTAAACTCAATCCATTCATTTTCTTTTCTCATTTTAAGTAATGATTTCAATAAAGATATTAAATCATCTTGTGAAACCTTATATTCTTCTACTGTATACATAAACATTCGCTCCCATCAAATAACCGTCAAATAAGAAAATCCTTTATTTATAGGCATTTTCAATATAAATTCCTTATTTTTTATTTTTTTTATCAAATAAGATTATAACAAAAAAATCACAAATTATAAAGATTATTTAGGTTGATTTAATAAATTTTTATCACAGAAAAATTCTTAGTCAGTTATTTAATCTTACTCTTGTTATAAGTGGTATTTTAATTTTAATCATTCTTTCATTTTTAATCTATGAATGTATTGTATTTCTTGAAAAAAAGTTATCCAAACAAAGATAACTTTTTTAATGGCTTTTTTAAACGACTATCTAAATTATTATTCATCTCATGCTATTTTACTTTTATCATTAATATTTTATTTTAATAATAAACTTTTTTCTCTGTACCATCATATATCAAGAAATAAACACCCCAATATTTATCTCCACAATCATCAACTATTTCCTCACAGTTATATGCAAAAACACTAGAGTTTACATTATCAGTTATATCAAAAAAAGCTATATTTCCTTGTTTCATACAAGTATCATGATCATTATAAACATATGAATATTTTTGGCTAAATTTTTTTGCTTGACAAGTCGGAGTTGTCGTACTCGTATTATTGTTTGTATCATCGTTATTATTGTTATTGGTATTTGTATCTGTAATATTTTCTTCTTTTTCCCACTTAGCTACTAAGGTAATATTTTTGTCTATTTTAGTTGTAAAATCAAATAATTCATCATTTAAATACCAACCTATAAATTTATAACCACTTTTCACTGGATCACTAGGCTTACTAATTGTTTCATTTTTTCCTACACTGATAGGCTCTATATTATTTGCTCCATCAGTATTAAAAGTTACTATATATTTATCATATTCTTCGATGATATATTCATCTGATATATTTTCTTTAAAAATTACAGTAGCAGTTGCTGTATCATCAATAGAAGATTTAATTTCATCAAAATATTCATAATTTGATATTACTGTGTATTGTTCAAAAATAAAACCATTTTCTCGAGCTTTTTTTAGCAATATTGTTAAGACATCGATAACACTTTTACCTTTTATATCTATATTTTCAATAATTTTTTTACCATCATCATTTAAAGAAACAATTTCATATACTTCAGTATTTAATCCTTGACAATTTCTCTTATTATCTTCTACGTTACAAGAAGTATATTCTTCTTTAAAATTAATCTTAATCAATGGATTGATTTTTAAATATAAAGTATATTCATTTTCTACTAATTCATGATTTTGTTTAGCATTAAAAGTCAATAAAACACCAATTAATACAGCTACTATCAAAACAATTGTGAAAATAGCAAAAATAATTCCTCTCTTTTTACTTACATTTTTGTTTTCAGATAATTTTTTCATAAGTACACCTCATTCTTTCTGTATTCCATTATATCATAAAAATTTTGCTTTCATTCTTGTTTTTTACAAATTTTTTCACAAATTCCTAAAAGTGCAGAAAGTCAGAAGAAAATTACTATTAGTCTATAAATAACTCATGTTTATGATATGTTTTTATAATCATTTTTATTCTGTAAAATTCTTAGTCAGTAAAAAAGGAATAAACTATTTAATTATTTATGGTACACAAGTATTTAACTTTACTCTTGCTATGAATATTGTATTTCTTGAAACAAAGTTATCCAGGCAAAGATATTGTTAAGCTCTAAATACCCTTTATCAAATAACCGTCAAATAAATTCTTTTCTTAAGAAAACAACTTCGACTATTTTCATGATTAGTTCATT
>CANPXO010000084.1 GCA_947586205.1 uncultured Bacilli bacterium | reverse complement strand
ATGAAAAGGAATAAAAAATATTGTATCATAAACTAATGAATATTTCTTTCATTAATTTACATCTTAAAGTATACATGTTATAATGATTAAGGAGGGTATGACCTATGAATTATAAAGAGTTTTTTGATAAATACCAAATTGAAGTAAAAAATGAGAGTAGAATGCATTCAGCATTTACCCATAGCTCTTATTCCAATGAACATCATGTGGAGTCCTATGAGAGATTAGAGTTTCTTGGCGATGCAGTTTTGGAATTAATTACCAGTGAGTATTTTTATTTAAACACGAATTTAAAGGAAGGAAATATGACAAAGACAAGAGCCAGTTTTGTTTGTGAGCATGCTCTTGCAACGTATGCCAAAGAAATCGGTTTAAATAAGTATATTCTTGTGGGACATGGGCAAAAGGACGTGAACGATACCATTATCGCGGATGTATTTGAAAGTGTTTTGGGTGCTATTTACTTAGACCATGGCTATGAAGTTGCCAAACGTTACTGTGATACAATTATGATTCCTTATATTAAAAAAGGATATCATTTCTTAGAAGATTATAAGTCTCGTTTACAAGAGCTTGTCCAAACGGATAAAGAAAGTGTAACCTATGAGCTTGTAAGTGAAAGTGGGCCAGCTCATGACAAAGTCTTCAAAGTAAATGTCATTATTGAAGGCATTGTTTATGGAACAGGGGTTGGAAAAAGCAAGAAAGAAGCTGAACAAAGAGCTGCATTTGACGCAATAGAAAAAAGGGCGAGATAGATGAAGTTAAAAAGTATTAGAGCATATGGATTTAAATCCTTTGCTGAAAAAATAGATTTAGAATTTAAAAGTAACATCACGGCAATCGTGGGACCAAATGGTTCTGGAAAAAGTAACATTGTCGATGCTGTTCGTTGGGTGTTAGGCGAGCAATCCGTAAAAAGTTTACGTGGGTCAAACTCGATGATTGATGTTATATTTGCCGGAAGTGAAACAAGAGAACCTCTAAAAAGAGCTGAGGTTGCGTTAGTTTTTGATAATAAAGACCATTACTTAAATACCGATTTAGAAGAAGTCGAAGTAAAAAGAGTTTTATATCATACGGGTGAGAATGAGTATTTCATTAATAATGCGAAGGTAAGACTCAAAGACATCACAAGTCTTTTCTTAGATAGTGGAATTGGAGTCGATTCTTTTAATATTATTAGTCAAGGAAGTGTGGATGAAATTGTAGACTCAAAACCAGTCGATAGAAGAGTCATATTAGAAGGAGCATCCAAAGTTTTAAAATATAAAACAAGAAAACAAGAAAGTCTAAAAAAATTAGAAAAAACGAAAGATAACTTAGAGAAAGTGACACTTGTCACGGATGAACTTGCTTTAACGGTGGAACCTTTAAAAGAACAAAGTGAGATAGCTAAAAAATATTTAGGATATAAAGAAGAATTAGAAGATTTAGAAATTTCTTTAACAACCTATGATATAACAAAGATTCATGAAAGTTATAAAAAACTAGAAACCGAGACGAAAGAACTCGAAAGCAAAAAAGAAACTTTGGAAATGACAAACACTAAAGGAAATGCCGAGACCGAAAACTATAAACTGGAACTTGTGAAATTAGATGAAGAGATGGGGGAAGCAAACAAAAACTTCTTAGACTTAAGTGAAGAACTTACCAAATTAAAGAGTGATTATACTCTTCTTTTAGAACGTCAAAAATACAGTGTGGATGAAGAAAAAATTGATGAAAATTTATTAAAATTAAAAGAAGAAGAAATGGCTTTACAAAAAGAGTTTGAACTTGTAAATCAAGCTTGTGTAGACGCCGAGAGTCTCTTAAAAGAAAAAAGAAGTCTTTTAGCTGATGAAGAAGAACAACATAGTTTACTGATGATTCAAAGAAAACATTTAGACCAAGAATATGAAAATGCCACAAAGAATAACTTCTCTTTAAAAAATCGCATCAATTTATTAGAGAGTAATATTGAACAAAATTTAAGTATTCCTGTTTCAGTTAAAAATATTTTAAATCATCCGAGACTTAAAGGAATTCATGGAACGATTGGTAAATTATTAGAAATTCCAGAAAACTATGTCACCGCGATTGATGTAGCTCTTGGTGCTTCTTCCAACTTTTTAGTCGTAGATACTGAACGAGATGCTGCAAGTGCGATTGAATACTTAAAGCAAAATCGTTTAGGAAGAGCCACATTCTTTCCTTTAAATGTCATTAAAGAAAGAATGATTAGTAAAGAAGAACAAAAGTTGTTTGAAGGGGAAGAAGGTTATATTGGGATTGCAAGTGACCTGGTAAGTTATGATACAAAATACCAAAACGTGATGAGAAATCAACTCGGAAATGTGTTAGTGGTAAAAAACTTAGAATCTTTACAACGTATTGGCAAAAAAATTTCTTATAAGTATCGGGTTGTTTCATTAGATGGAGAAATCCTTCATGCTGGTGGCTCTGTAACCGGTGGTTCTATCAAACAACAGAATAGTGCTTTAAAAGAAAAACAAGAATTGCAAAATTTAAAAACAGAATTAGAAAACAATGAGATTTCTTTACAACATCTAGAAGAAAAGAGAAAAGAGTTTACAGAACAAAAGAGTATTTTGGAAGACCATATCACCCAGTATGAAAAAGAAGTGGCTTTAGCGGAAGAAACATGGAATCAAAAAAACAATTCTAAAAAAGCCTTTGAAAGTAAACTAGAAAGTGTTCGTAAAAATGTGAAGGATGCCACAACTTTAAAATCAGGTAGTTTAGAAGAAGAAATCGTGAAGAATTTAGAAGCTCAAACTCAAAAAGAAGTGGAAAAAGAACTTTGTGAGAAACATATGGATGAATTAAAACGAAAGAAAAGTGAAATTTCATCCCAAATTGCTGAACTTGAAACTTCTTATCGTGAGTCCAATAGCGAGTTCCATAAAGTACTCACTGAGTTAAATAACAAACAAGTAGAGATTGGTAAGCTAGATACTAAAATGGATTATTTACTAGGGGTATTATCCGATGAATACCATTTAACTTATGAAAGTGCGAAGATGAATTATATTTTAGATTTAGAACCAGAACTTGCTAGAATGAAAGTAACAAGTCTTAAAAAATCAATGAAAGATTTAGGAGACGTGAACATCGGAAGTATCAGCGAGTATGAAAGAATGAGTGAACGTTATAACTTCTTAATGAGTCAAAAAACGGATTTAGAACATGCAAGTGAAGAACTCTATAAAATTATTGCTGAGATGGACACGATTATGGAAGAAAGACTTAAAGATGCCTTTGATAAAATTCAAAAAGAGTTTGCCATTACTTTCAAAAAGATGTTTAAGGGTGGAGTGGGAATGCTAAAACTTACTGACCCAGATAATATATTAGAAACAGGGATTGATATTGTTGCTGAGCCTCCTGGAAAGAAACTCAATAATATTCAACTTCTAAGTGGAGGTGAAAAAACATTAACCGCGATTTCTTTGTTATTTGCTATTTTAAATGTGTATCCTGTTCCATTTTGTATTTTAGATGAGGTAGAAGCTGCTCTTGATGAAGCAAACGTCGATACTTTTGGCTCATACTTGCAAGAACAACAAGACAAGAGTGAGTTCATTTTAATTACTCATAAAAAGAGAACGATGGAATATGCCTCAACTCTCTATGGAATTACGATGCAAGAACAAGGGGTTTCTAAGATTGTCAGTGTGACATTAGAAGATAAAGATAAATAATAGAAAGGACTTGATTATATGAATCAAATACCTACTCATGTAGCGGTGATTATGGATGGAAATGGAAGATGGGCTAAAGAAAGAGGAATGAAAAGAAGTGAAGGACATCGGGAAGGAGCAAAAACGTTAGAAAACTTAATTCTTTATGCCAAAAAAATGGGAATCAAAGTATTATCTGTTTATACTTTTTCCACCGATAATTTTAAACGAAGTGAGGAAGAAGTAGACTTTTTGATGAATTTGCTCATATTGTATTTTAATGAGAAATTAGAAAAAGTCTGTAAAGAAGAAGTAAGGGTTGTTTTTAGTGGAAGAAAAGAACCTTTACGAAAAGATGTTTTGGATGCTATGCAAAATATTATGGACAAAACCAAAAACAATACCAAGTGTATTTTAAATGTGTGTTTTAACTATGGCGGACAAGAAGAAATTGTCGATGCGAGTTTAAAAATTCATGAAGATTTAGTTAATCAGAAATTAAAGAAAGAAGATTTAAATCGTGAAACTTTCTATCATTATTTATATCAAGACTTACCACCTATTGATTTACTCATTCGAACAGGAAAAGAACATCGCCTAAGCAACTTTATGTTATACCAAGCATTCTATGCTGAACTATATTTTGTCGATACTTATTTTCCGGATTTTGATGATGCTTGTTTCGATGAAGCTTTAAAATATTATGAGAACTGTAACCGACGTTTTGGAAATGCGGGTGAATAAAGATTTTAAAATATTTTACAAAAATGTAAAAAAATGAACAAAAAGACTTGACGTGGGGGGGGGGGGTATTTG
>CANPXO010000083.1 GCA_947586205.1 uncultured Bacilli bacterium | reverse complement strand
AAAGTAAAAAACTCTTTTCTTTCTTATCATTTTATGTTATTCTTTTGGTAGTTAAAAGTTGGAGTTGGGGTAGTATGAAAAAAGCGCTTGTAATCATTTTTGGAATTCTACTAAGTATCATCGTTCTAGGATGGGCATTTTTCTTTTTGTTAATGCAACCTATCTATGTAAAAAATATATCTTATGAAATCAAAGAAACAGAAATGAAAACGCATATCACCTTTAATACTCTTTTTATTCAAGGTAAATGTAGTACCGAAAACGAAGAAGTGGAAATTCAAAATCAATCTTGTATTATCAATGTTCCAAATGAAGAGTCAGAAGTTACCGTAAAAACACTATGGAATGAAACTAAAATAAAAGTAGACCCTAAAGTAGATGAAGTCATCGATTTTGAAGTCGAAGAAGAAAACTTTTACATGGCTGTTGGCGAAAGAAAGCAACTTGGTGTTTCCGTAAGTAAATTAGGAAATCCAAATATTCTAAGTTATTTTAGAAGTCAAAATGAGAGTGTTGTAAAAGTTGAAGATGACACACTTATCGGCGTGGGGAGTGGAGAAACAAAAGTAACTGTCCAAGTAGGAAACATTAAAAAAGAAGTATCCGTCATTGTAACAGACTTATATCATGCTCCTGTACTAGAACCAAAAAAAGAATACTTAAAATGTAACGTTTATTCTGAAGAACAAAACGAATTATTAGATAAAGTTTTAGAATATAAAATAAATAAAGCTGGTTATAACACTAGATCAGGCGTCGTGGCAGCCTTAAGATTCCTAACATTAGAGTTTCCTTATCAATTAAACTATTTCTTTGAAAATGGAAGAATTAACAACAATGCAGGTGGTGGAAAAGTAGATGGAGAAGGAAGATACTACCACAAAGGCTTATACTTAAACTCTTATAAATTTAATGAAATTCAAAAATTTGAAGGATATAAATCTTGGGGACCAGTAATATGGGGTTGTCCACTTACAAACTGGCAAGATGAAGCCGGATTCCATCCTGGTGTGAAATATCCAAATGGTCTTGATTGCAGTGGTTTTATTGCATGGGCTATGTATAATGCTGGCTTTGATGTAGGAGACACCGGAGCAGGAGACAACACTTGGACCGATGATGATTTAAGTGACATTGGGCCTCACATTGAGATTACTATAGAATTATTAGAAAGTGGAACATTAAAAGCAGGCGATATCATTGCAACAGATGGACACATGGCTATGATTGGTGGTTTACAAGATGGCATGGTTTATGTCGCTGAGTCTACTACCTATTGGCATGGAGTTGTCATGCACGCCTATACTTATGATGAACTTTTAGAGTCTCCTTACTTAACTTATACTATTAATATGGACGATTACTATCAGGAAAATGGGGAAGGCGAAGGAAACTATACAGCTTATTGGGAATAGAAAAATAAGAAAGTTAACGTTGCGTAGTTAACTTTTTTCCTTATCTTGGTCAATGAAATAGACAAAAAAATCAAAAGAAATTGACTCACAAACCTCTTAGAAGTATAATATGTTTAAGGAAAATATTAGAAATATAGGAGGTTTTTTAATATGAATACAAAAGTATTTGAAGAGTATGAGTCAGAGGTTCGTTCCTATTCTAGAAAATTTCCAGTTGTCTTTAAAAAAGCCATTGGAAGTTATTTCTATGATGAAGAAGGAAACGAATATTTAGACTTTTTTGATGGAGCAGGAGCAGAAAATTATGGACATAACAATCCTGAAATCAAAGAAAGTATTATAAAGTATCTAGAAAATGACGGAATCATTCATGCTCTAGACTTATATACAGAGCCTAAAAGAGAGTTTATTGAATATTTTGAAGAAAAAATATTAAAACCAAGAAGGCTCAATTACAAAATCATGTTTCCAGCTCCAACGGGGGCAAATGCTAATGAAGCCGCTTTAAAATTAGCGAGAAAAGTAAAACAAAGAACACAAGTTTGGGCTTTAATGGGAGCATTCCATGGAATGACTCTCGGTGCGATTTCTCTAACAACGGATCATGTTCCAAGAGTAGGAGCAGGAGTTCCACTAGAAAATGTGACTCACATACCAGCGCCTTACATGTTTCCTGAATTAGATACGATTGAATACATGGAAACCCTTTTAAAAGATGACCATTCTGGGGTTGAAAAACCAGCAGCATTATTTATTGAAACCATTCAAGCAGAAGGTGGAGTAAACGTCTTTGACATCGATTGGTTAAAAAGAGTAAGAAAATTCTGTGATGACAATGATATCCTTTTAGTCATTGATGATATTCAAGTGGGATGTGCAAGAAGTGGGAAATTCTTCTCATTTGAAAGAGCAGGAATTGTTCCTGATATCTTAACTCTTTCGAAATCGATTGGTGGATATGGATTTCCATTTGCAGTCACATTAATGAAACCAGAGTTAGATATATGGAAACCTGGAGAACATAACGGAACATTCAGAGGAAACCAACTTGCCTTTGTCGCGGCCAAAGCAGGACTTGAGTTTATGCTTAGTCATCATATCGAAGAAGAAACAGAACGAAAAGGTGCGATTGTGAAAGAATTTATTGAAAAAGAAATTTTACCACTTGATAGTCGTTTATCCTATCGTGGCATTGGTCTTATCTGGGGAATTGATTTCAGTAAAATCCCAAGTGATACCTTCTGTGCCGATGTTCAAAAAGAATGTTTTAAAAACCATTTAGTGATTGAATCAGCTGGAAGAAAAGATGCAGTTCTAAAAATCATGCCTCCACTTACCATTACGGATGAAGAATTAATAAAAGGTTTAGAAATTATTAAAATTGCAATGAGAGAAACATTAAGGAGAGTAAAATAAAATGAATGTAAAATATTTCACAAAAATTATGCGAGGAACAAGTTTTAAAAGACTTGGTATGGTAATTGAGGAAGCTCATGAAAAAACAGGAAAGAATAGAGTAGGATTATTCTTTGATATTATGAGTTGTTTCTTTAAATATGGAGCAGGGTACATGGACTATAAAATTTTTGAGTTTTATAACATGAATGCCAGTGAAAGAAGCACTTATATGACCAGAGTCAAAAACAAAAAATTTATTGAAATGGAAAATGATCCAGAATATACTTATTTGTTTGAAAAGAAAAACATCTTTGATGAAAAGTTTAAAGACTTTATTCATCGTGACTTTATTGATTTAGAAAAAGCTACGAAAGAAGAAGTTAAAGAATTTGTGAAGGATAAAAAAGAAGTGGTTGCAAAACCTTCAACAGGCGAATGTGGTCATGGTATTGAAATTGTTAAAATAAAAGATTTTAAAAACTTTGATAAATTCTATGATTACATCAAACAAGAAGATAAAAACTTTGGTGTCTTAGAAGAAAAAATTATTCAACATCCAAAATTAAGTGAATTATATCCAGATTCTGTGAATTGTTTTCGTATGGTAACCCTTGTTCATGAAGGCGTTCCTCATGTTCTATATGCTGTTTTAAAAACAGGAAACAATGGAAACTTTGTCGATAATCTAGAAAGCGGAGGATATGCTTGTCATTTTGACTTAGAAAAAGGTCGTATCTGTGGACCTGCTCATACTTCAGATCAACAACTTTGTGAAGTCCATCCAGTTACTAATGTAAAATTTGAAGGATTTGAAGTTCCTTATGTCAAAGAAGCCATGGAACTTACTAAGAAAGCCGCTTTAGTCGTTCCACAAGTAAAATATGTTGGATGGGATGTATGTATTATGAAAGATGGTCCAGCCATCATTGAAGGAAATGTTTATGCTGCCTATGATTTCCCTCAATTACCAGATAGAAGTCAACATAAAGAAGGGTTACTAAAGAAGTTAGAAGACATAGGTATCAAGTTATAAGTTTTAAAAGAGAGCTTTTAAAGCTTTTTTCTTATTGAAAGACTAAATGTGCTTTTTTAAAGCACAGAAATTAAATCGATTTTTCCCTAAAATATTATTAGGTGATGAAAGTGACAATGGGTAGTAAAAATATTGTCTATGAAAAAAATATCATGAAGATTATTGCAACGAATGTAGCAAAATATCGTAAGGAGAAACATTTAACACAAGAAGAAGTCGCAAAAAGGGCAGATATAGGATTTGATTTCTATCGACACTTTGAAGCAGGAAAAGGAAGTATTGGGATTTCAGTGTATAATTTATACAGAATATCAGTCGCCTTAGGAATCGAAATGGGATGTTTATTTAAAGAAGATTAGAAAGAATGGAGTAGAAGTAAAAATGAATGAAAAAGTGGGTAAATTTATCAAAGAGCTAAGAGAAAAGAAAGGTATGAGTCAAACAGAATTAGCAAGTTTGATGTATGTAAGTAGACAAGCAATATCACAATGGGAAAATGGAGTACATCTTCCAGATGTCGATAAACTAACACCGTTAGCAAAAATATTAGGAGTTCAGTTAGCTGAATTACTAGAAGGAGAATTTATTCAAGATCAAAAGAAACAAAATGATGTCTTAGTAGATGAAATTCAAACAAAACAAAAACAGAAAAAGAAAATCATTAAAA
>CANPXO010000082.1 GCA_947586205.1 uncultured Bacilli bacterium | reverse complement strand
CTTTACGGTATTATTTTGTTTTTGGAGTAATCTTTGGTATAATTCTCTATCTTGATAATTAGAATGTTTTCCATAAAGAACTTTATATAAAAAGTCTCTTATTTCATTTTCAGTTTTTTCATAAAGAAGCCCTATTTCTAGAAAAGTAAATCCTTGTTCTATAAGTTCTATAATTTCTTCGACAAAATCATAATCGATGATTTCTTTATTTCTTAAATTTCGAGAGATTAAAATTCGTTCATAGATTTCTAGATCTTCTTGTTTTCCACTTTTTTTAAAATTATTAATATATGTGGAAATGACATCCTCCGAAATTCCTGAAAGTGTACTTGCAATTTCTTTGGAAGTATACCCTTGTAAAGCCATTTCTAAAATTTTATTTTTGATTTCTTGTGTCATTTTTAAATTCCTCCTATATCATCTTTTCTAATATTTCATTCATAACATATATTTTTTCCATTGGAATATAAATTCTTCCTTTTTTACATTTTAAATCGCCATTTTTAAGTAATGGGGTAATGGGAAATGCTTCGCTCATTTCCACTCCAAATTTTTCTTTGAAATCTTTTAAACTAATGCCTTCCATTTTTCTTAAACCAAGCATCATTTCATGTTCCATTACATCTTGCATTGATAAGATTTCACTTTTTCCTAAACGATTTCCTTTTAAGTATTCTGTAATACTTAAGGTATTCGTATACCGAATGTTTTCACGGTAACCTGAAGCGGAAAGACCAAAGCCGTAATATTCTTCATTATTCCAATAAGTTAAGTTATGCCTTGATTCTTTTCCTTTTAAAGCAAAATTGGAAACTTCGTAATGAGTAAATCCCTTTTTCTTTAATGTTTTACAAATAAACTCATACATACTTGCATCTAAGTCTTCAGAGATTGGTTTCATATGATTTCTTGCAAGAATCGTGTGGGGTTCTAAAATCAAACTATAAGTACTGATATGATCTGGTTTTAATTTTAAAAAGAGTTGTAAATCTTTTTTTAAGTCTTTCATGGTTTCTTTGGGAATGGCATAAATAAGATCTAAATTTACGTTTTTGAATCCATATGTTCGAATCATAGCCATTTTTTCTTTGGCAGATTCAAAGGTATGACTTCTTCCTAAAATAATTAAGTTCTGTTCTATGAAAGACTCTATTCCTATACTTAAGCGATTCACATGATATCGTTTTAATATTTTAAGTAAAGGTTCGTTAATATCTTCTAAATTACATTCAAACGTAAATTCTAAGGATGGAGTTGTTTTAAACATCTGAGTTAAATATAGAAGATACTCGAGTTCTTTTTCTCTTAAACAAGAAGGAGTTCCACCTCCAATATAAATAGTATCGATTTGTTCCCCTAAATACGCATCTTCTATTTCTTCTTTTAGTTTTACTAAGTAATCATGTGCCCATTTAGGATAGTAAAACATCTTACAAAAATCACAATAAGAACAAATACTTTTACAAAATGGGATATGAATATATACAGATTTCATCAAACTACTTCTTTCTATTCTCATCAAAAACTTCTTGGATAGCATCTTTTAGAATAACGCTTTCCAAAGACATTACATTATCATATAAAGTACTTGGAGCAATATCAAGTTTGACACTTGCTTGGACTAGAGTATCTCCTGTCGCGATAATGTGTTTCGCAAGTTCTCTTATTTCTTCTTCCGTTCTTACTCTTCCTCGTGTTCCAAGAGAACCCCCAAGCCTTTCATAAACCATTTGATATTTTTCTCTTACTTTTTGAATTCTTTGAAATAAAGATTCATCATAGTAAGGAGAACTCTCTTCTCTTAAGGTATTTAAATAATTATGAACCGTACTTTCACTTACCATAAGATCTTCGGAAACTTCATTTAAATTGTAACCATTTAGAAACATTTGCACCATTTCATCTAATAAATCTTTGTCTAAGAAATGTCCAAATTTGGCTTCTCTAATAAAAAGGATCGAATCATAAACTTCTGGATTATAATAGGCGTCATTCGGGTCCATTAATTTATTTACATAGTTTGTAATCGTCTTACGGGAAACTCCACCTTCGATTTTCTGGGATATTTCACTTGCAGAATGCCCTTTTAACAAACATTCGATGACTGCATAAAATTTCTTTTCTTGAAATGCCATAACTGTTACTCCTCACTACTTAAAATGGATAGGAAAGCTTCTTTTGGAACTTCGACATTTCCAATCATTTTCATCTTTTTCTTTCCTTCTTTTTGTTTTTCTAATAATTTTCTTTTTCTTGAAACATCTCCACCATAACATTTAGCTAAAACATTTTTACGAAGTGCGCTGATGTTTTCACGAGCAATCACTTTAGAACCAATCTGAGCTTGTATTGGAATTTGAAAGAGTTGTCTTGGTATCACTTCTCTTAATTTTTCCACGATTGCTTTTCCTCTTTGATAAGCAAAATCTTTATGAACAATAAGCGATAAAGCATCGACAATCTCTCCATTCAGTAAGATATTCATTTTCACTAAATTGCTTTCTTTGTATCCTGATAATTCATAATCCAAAGAAGCATATCCTTTGGTATAACTTTTTAATTTATCATAAAAATCATAAACAATCTCGGATAATGGAATTTCATAATGAATGTTTACTCTTGATTCATCAATATATTCCATCGTTTTATAAATACCTCTTTTGTTTTGACAAAGTTCCATGATAGACCCGATATACTCAGTTGGCACGATGATATTTGTTAAGATGTATGGTTCTTCGATATGACTTATCTTTTCCTGAGGGGGCATTTTATTTGGACTATCCACTAAAGTCTTTTCTCCATTTGTTAAAGTCACTTTATAAATCACACTTGGACTTGTGACAATCACCGATAAACCAAATTCTCTTTCAATTCGAGTTGTAATGATATCCATATGAAGTAGACCTAAGAAGCCAACTCGAAAGCCAAAACCTAGAGCATCTGAGGTTTCAGGTTCAATCGTTAAGGCAGCATCACTCAGTTTCAATTTTTCAAAAGCTTCTTTTAAGGCTTCATATTTATTAGGTTCCACTGGAAATATACCTGAATAAACCATTGGTTTTACTTCTTTATATCCATGAATGGGAGTTTCGGCTGGGCGTGCTTTATGAGTTACTGTATCTCCTACTTGAACATGAGAAATATCTTTAATAGATGCCGAGAAGTAACCAACTTCCCCACAGACGAGTTCCGCCTTTTGAATTTCTTTCGGGTCATGTACTCCAAGCTCAGTGACCTCATAAGAAGCATTTGTCGCCATCATTAAAATTTCATCTTTGACTTTTAATTTTCCAGCTTCTACTTTAATTAAACCAACGACTCCTTTATAAGGGTCAAAGTAAGAATCAAAAATCAAAGCTTTTAAAGGAGCCTCATTCTCTATTTTAGGAGGTGGAATTCTTTTAATCACTTCCTGAATTAAATTTTCTACTCCTTCTCCTGTTTTCCCACTGCAAAGAAGGATTTCTTCCTCTTTAAAACCTAAAACTTTCTTTAGTTCTTCTTTGACTTTAGGAATATTGGCATTGGGTAAATCAATTTTATTAATGACCGGAATAATTTTTAAATCATTTGATAAAGCCAAATATAAATTGGCAAGTGTTTGGGCTTCAATGCCTTGGGCTGCATCAACAACTAGAATAGCTCCTTCACAAGCAGCAAGACTTCGACTCACTTCATAAGAAAAGTCAACATGACCTGGAGTATCAATTAAATTGAGTAAGTATTCTTCATTCTCATAAGTATATGGAAGGGCAACGGCATTTAATTTAATGGTAATTCCTCTTTCTCTTTCTAGGTCCATACTATCTAGAACTTGGTCTACCATTTCTCTTTTATCCATTGTACCCGTAATTTCTAATATTCGATCTGCAAGTGTACTTTTCCCATGGTCTATATGAGCTATAATGGAAAAGTTCCTAATATTTTGTTGTTTCATGGCTCTCACCTATCTAGTATTATACAAAAAAATCAAATCTTAGTAAATAAAAAAATAGAATTTGCAAAATTACTATTGCAAACAGTTTATTATTGTTATATAATGACATTATGATACATCTGATTGTTAGGTGTCTTCTGCCTCAGTCCATTTAATTTTTATGATTAAATATTTAATTTATAATTTTATTTGGAAGAGGGTGGTCCTATGAAAGGAATAATTAATGGAATATTTAATTATGCTTGTTGTTATTATTTTAGTTTTAAACAAGTACGATCACAGAGACTAATTGTCTATAGAATGACAAAAGAAAGGCACCTTATACACATCTTAGATTGGTGCCTTTCAAAGCCATATATTTGGACTGAGAATATCACCTAACATGCAAAAATCAGATGTATCTCTTTTTTATGTCCTAAACTATATTATGAAACATAGTTTCCTTTTTATGAAAGATTTCTCTTTCTATGAACATTATACCACACTTTATAGAAATTGCAACTTCTTTTCGTCTTTCAAGTAAATAATTTTTTCAAGACATTCACCATTTCCGTAATCCCATTAGACATAAATTCTTCCAC
>CANPXO010000081.1 GCA_947586205.1 uncultured Bacilli bacterium | reverse complement strand
ATAGAACGGTCTAAGATACACCATTTTTTATTAAAATGCTCTATTTTGGACAAAAACCTTTACAAAGGAAAAAATACCAAAAAATAGGTAATTGACATTTATAAAAAAATGTGTATAATAATAGTTGATTGGTATCCAGAAAACTTTCGAAGCTCTGGGTCAATTTTTTTAAGGGGGCAAAAATGAAAGAATACAAAAGTAATGAAGAATTGTTGAATCACTTATTATCAAAAGGCGTTAAAGTAAAAAACAAAAGAAAAGCTTTATCTATTTTTGATAAATATACATATTACTCAGTTGTCAATACCTATAAAGAAGTCTTTAAAATATCTGATAAATATATAGATGGCGTTACTTTTGAAGAAATTTTTGCCTTATATGAATTTGATAAAAATTTAAAAATTATATTTTTAAAATATGCTTTAGAAATAGAAATTGTGATAAAATCACTTATGGCAAATACCATTTCTGAAAGATATGGATTAGAGAAATATTTAGATTATAGTTGTTTTGCAAATAATATAGATACAACTTTAATTGATGATTTGAAAATGCGTATCAATAAAGAAGTATCAAAAAATTATAAAAAGCATCCTGCAATAACTCATTATAAAGATAAGTATGGATTTATTCCTCCATTCGTAATTGTAAAAATTTTAACATTAGGTGAAATGAGTAGATATTATGGACTTTTAAAGCAGGAGGATAGACAAGTCATAAGTCGATACTTTAATATATCTGATAAATTACTTAAACAAATTTTAAAAAATTTAACTATTGTAAGAAATGATTGTGCCCATAACGGCAGATTGTATACATATCGTAGCAAATTTTTTATTAGTTATCAAAAAATTGATAAAGCATATAAGAAGAAAGATGATTTAGTCAATTTATATATGTTGATAAATTGTATGGGTCAGTTATTAGATGAAAAAAACTATAAAAAATTTGTTAAACAAGTTAATAGTGAAATAAATAAATTAAGTAGAAGACTTAGTTCAATTGATATAAAAAAAATTTTACATATAATAGGATTTCAATATGAATAAAAAATGTTATTATGAATATCATAATAGTGATTGGTATTTAGGAAACTTTCGAAGCCCTAAGTCAATTATTCCTAACTCTTTAAAAGAGTTAGGTATTTTTAATTAATATACTTAAGAAAAATAGTAAAGATTTGATAAAGTAGTCATTATATCGTTCTAGTCACGTTAGAAACGTGTTAGTAACGTGACGATTATTTTTATGTTAGAAAGCAACCTATTTTATTCATAATTATAATTTTTAAGACTTACTTCCCATATAGGAAAAAACGGAAACTTTTCTTTTTATTTAATGGTCTCTTTTTTCTATATAATTTTTAATATTTTCGCTACTTTTGGCATTTAGTGTAAAATCAGCAAATTTTTTAGCTTTATAAAGTGGATAAGCCGCACAGCCAATCATCGCAGCATTGTCTGTACAATAAAGAATGTTTGGAACATGAAATTCTACTTGGTATTTTTCACAAAGTTTTTTCATTTCTTCTCTTAAATATTTATTAGCTGAAACTCCTCCTGCAAGAATAAAACTGTGTACACCTGTATTTTGAATCGCAAGTTCTACTTTTCTTACTAGTTCATCTACCGCGACTACTTGAAAAGATTTTGCTAAATCATTGATACAAACTACATTTCCTCTTTGATTTTCATTATGCACTAAATTGATAATAAAACTTTTTAAACCACTGAATGAAAAATTATAAGAATTATCTAACATGGGTCTTGGAAGTTCATAAGTATCTTCTCCTTGTAAAGAGGCTTTTTCAATATTTGGCCCCCCTGGATAAGGCATACCTAGAACTCTTGCTACTTTATCATAGACTTCACCGATAGAATCATCAATGGTACTTCCGAAGCTTTCCATTTCGGACTCATTTTTCATCAAAAGTAAATCGGTATGTCCTCCACTTACGATTAATGCAAGGGTTGGATAGGTCATGTTCCAATCAATGTTATTCGCGAATATATGACCCATGGTGTGATTCACGGCAATTAAAGGTTTGTCGTAGACTAAAGCAAGGGTTTTGGCACATTCGACTCCTACTAAAAGACTCCCAAGTAATCCTGGTGCATAAGTGACGGCAATGGCATCGATATCATCCATCGTCTTCTTTGATTTTTTTAAAGTTTCTTCTAAAACCATAGTAATATTTTCTGTATGCATGCGACTTGCAATTTCAGGGACTACTCCACCAAAACTTGCATGGGTGTCCATCTGTGATAAGATTGTTAATGCCTCGACTTCTTGACCATTTTTTACAATAGCCATTGATGTTTCATCACAAGATGTTTCGATAGCAAGTATATATGTATCATTCACCAAACATCACTCTTTCCATTACATAGGCATCTTCTTCTCCATAATATTTTTCACGGGTGTGAATTTTTTCAAAGCCAAATTTTTCATAGAGAGAAATTGCACTCGTATTTTTTGTGGATACTTCTAAATAGATTTTGTCTGCTGGGTCTAGATTGGTAATCATGTAATCGATTAAATTGGTCGCGACTTTTTGTCTTCGATATTTTGGATCTACCACAACATCTAGTAAGTCTACCATGTCATCTATTTTTGTATAAGATAGGAAACCTATCACTTTGTTATTTTTTTCATAACATAAAATTTTAAAATAACCTTTTGTTAATAACTCGCTTAGGTTATACACATTTTTATAATTTTCGTGGAGTAGCCCTCCTAGTTCATAAATTCTTTTATAGTCTTCTTGACTTACTTCTCGTATCATTTTTCTACCTCAATTTTCTTTACATAGAATGGATTGACTTCATGGGGATTTTTAGGCTCTTTCTTGTGAGCTTCTTTGATTAAAGTTTCATAGGAAATTTGTAAATTTTCTAACACTGTTTCTTTTTCTTTTAAGTCATTATATTCTTCTTTAGTAAGATAGTTATATTCCATAATTTGTCCTTCTTTTAAAGTTCCAACAAAATAACCGTTTTTCTCGGGAATAGATAAATATTTGGCATTTTCTTTGACTGGAAGAAAACATTCTAGACTTGTTATGGCACGGATTGGAATTTCTAAAGTATAAGCTAGAGTCTTCGCGACTGTGACTCCAAGTCTTACACCAGTGAATGACCCTGGACCAATCACGACAACAATATCAGATAAGTCATGCACCGTTAGGTTACATTCTTTTAATAATTCTACTAATGCTGGAAGACAAACCGTACTGTGGTCTTTTGCCTCTGTGATATGTTTCATTTTATAAAGTTTTTCATCTTGATAAATTGCTAGAACAAGCTCTTTCTCATGGGTATCCATAAATAATGTATTCATACTTCACACCTCATTACTTTGATTAGTATATTCGTTTCTTCTTCATTTGTCAAATAAAAGCCCTTTATTTTTTAAAGGACTGCGTTACAAACATCTTCATACATTTTACCATGTGGTTTAAAAATTAAAACTCTTGTATTTTCATCTACAAACCGAAATTCAATATCAAGTCGATCTTCAGGTAAATCTTTTTCTATTAAATCGGCCCATTCAATAATCGTAATTCCCCCTTTTTTAAAATAGTCTGTTACACCAATGGTATCTTTCTTTTCTTCTAGTCGATAGACATCCATATGGTATAAAGGGAGTTCACCGTCCATATATTCCTTTACGATATTAAATGTAGGAGAAGTAATTGTTTCATTGATGCCTAGAGCTTGAGCAAATCCTTTCACAAAGACAGTTTTCCCTGTCCCTAATTCCCCATTTAAACAGATTACCATGTCAGGAAACTTTTCACTTTCCATGTTTTGTGCAAGTTCAAGGGTGTCTGTTTCACTCCTTGATGTAAATTTAAAATCCATTCTTTTCACCTCGTAAGTTAAGTGTAACATAGTTAATCCCATTTATGCAACTTTCTGTTCATGTTATACACATTTTTACATTTTATTTTTCAAATTTTCATTTTCAATATAATAATGGAAATTATCTTTCGTTTTAAAGTTGTTTTCGATAGCAATGGAAGCTGATAAAGGATTCATAGGTGTAATAATCAGTTTTGATATATTTTCGTTTAAAAATAGGTAGGGAATAAGCTCTTTTAATACCTTACTCATAATATGTTTTCCACGATGTTGTTGGTCAAGAGCAAAGAAAAGTTCTTTTTCCATGGGATAACGAGTGGATGCAACCACTAAAAAACCTATAAAAGAATTATTTTCTTGAATAAAATAAGCATTTCTTCTCCCAATATATACAGAAAGGTCTTTTAAATATTCTGTGATTTGTTGGTCTGCGTTTAAATATTTTAAATATGTTAATATTTCTTTGGTACTATGATACAAAGATATTAATGTATAAGACTCTAGTTTAATGTCCATGGTTATCACCTTTCTACTTCTTTATTCAAAATTATATATATTATTATACAATATTTTTCTATTTTGTGACACCTAGCGTGAGACCCAACAATAAAATGACATAAAAAAAGACTAAAATTTAACTGATTTAATCTTTAAAAAAAGCGCAAAAAAAAAGCGTGCAACTTCCTATTTTCGCTTATCACTATCGTCGGCGTTCTAGTGCTTAACTTCTCTGTTCGGGATGG
>CANPXO010000080.1 GCA_947586205.1 uncultured Bacilli bacterium | reverse complement strand
AACCATTAACAGAAAGACAAATGAATTTACTAAAAGAAATAGGTATGATATTTACAGATGTTCATTCTGAAAGATGGATGAAATATTATAATCTAGCCAAAGCCTACTATGAACATTATGGGAATTTGGAAATACTAGTAAGGTTTAAAACAATCAATGGTTATGAGTTTGATGAAAATGGAGTTAAATTGGGTTCGTGGATCATGGAACAACGTCAAAGATTTTCTGACAATAAAGCGGCCGGAAAACCATTAACAGAAGTGCAAATGAATTTATTAAAAGAAATAGGCATGATATTTGAAAATGTCCATTTAGATAAATGGATGCAGTGTTATAATCTAGCCAAAGCCTACTATGAACATTATGGGAATTTGGAAATACCTAAAAGTTATAAAACAATCAATGGTTATGATTTTGATGAAAATGGAGTTAAATTGGGTTCGTGGATTAGCAACCAGCGTAAAAGATTTTCTGCAACTAGAAACCCATTAACAGAAAGACAAACGAATTTACTAAAAGAAATAGGTATGATATTTAAAGATGTTAATTTTAAAAGATGGATGCGTAATTATAATCTAGCAAAATCCTATTATGAACATTATGGAAATTTGGAAATACCAGTAAGTTTTAAAACAATGAATGGCTATGATTTTGATGAAAATGGAGCGGCATTAGGTGTTTGGATTATAACACAACGTCAAAGATTTTCTGGTAAAGCAAATCCATCATTAACAGAAACCCAAATGAATTTATTAAAAGAAATAGGTATGATATTTCAAGATGTTCATTTGGAAAGATGGATCCATCATTATAATCTAGCGAAAGCCTATTATGAACATTATGGGCATTTGCAAATACCAGTAAGTTTTAAAACAATCAATGGTTATGATTTTGATGAAAATGGTTTTAAATTAGGTTTATGGATAGCGACTCTACGTAGAGATATGGTAACCAAGAAAGAACATTTATCTAGTGAAAAAATAATAGCCTTAACAAATATAGGAATGGTTTGGAGTATTAAAAAAAATCGAGAAGAAATTGATAATATTTGTAACCAATATAATATAAACACAAACCAAAATAAAAGTGTTATTAACCATATCTCAATTCAAGAACTACAATCTAAAATAGAATTTCTTAATGCACATAATATACCTATTGTTGACGGTAATGGTTTATTAATTGATATTTTTTCAATGAGTAGTCCCAATATGAAAGAAAAATATGGCATATCATTAGAAGAATTAATGAATGAATATTATATAAAAAATCAAAAGAATAAAGGTGTTTAATATGTTTTTAGAAAAATATTTAAATTCTACTTATTTAGATTTAGTTTATGATAACTATGATAAAGAATATATAAGATTACTAGAAGAAGATAATTTTAATAAAGTTTACTTATTATTAAAAAATGATAATTTTTACTTTATCGAAGATATTATTTTAAATTATTTAGAATTATTTGAAATAGACGTGAAATATGTACAACTAGCTCTTTCTAGCATAAAAAATGAATTAGGCACTAATTATGTAATGCTAATAGTGAAAAATATGACCTTAATAAATAAAATTATTGATTTAGCAACAGAATATAGTGAAAAAGAATTAGAAGAATAGCTATATTTCAAATTACAATACAATAGTGTGACTAACTCAATTTGCTAGACAAAGTCTGGCAATTCTTATACTTATTATATAATTTGAAAATTAAAATAAATTATTTGTCAGTTGTAAGGAAATGAAACTTCCTAATATGCCCATAAACATTGAACTTGTAAGGAATTTTCTTTGTTAAAAAAATATGCGTACCTTTCTAAATTTCAAAACTTTTTAATCACTTTCAATTTAAGATATTTAACTAAAGATTCCTTTGTAAAAGATTCATTCATAGCTAGACTATTTTCTTTCAAATCTTGAAACAATTTCTTTTTATAATCATTAAAATCTTTACAATCACATAATTTATAATTGATCATATTTTCTTTTAAATCTTTAAATTGTAAAATATCTTCTTGAATCACTTCAATAATACCAAGGTAACTATTATCAGATACAATAAGCCATTTTTCATTTAAAGGACTAGAAGAAAATGAATAGTGACCTTTAATCATATAGTCTTTCTTTCCTTCTGCAATAGCTTTAGCAATAGTAAAATCTTTAAAATAAACAACTCTATACTTTGAATAATCCTGTGCTTTCTTATTTTCATAACGAGTAAAAGATTCTTTATTCATAATTTTTTGTTCTTTTTTGTCGTAATATTTTAATGTTAATTTATTAATAATAGATTTATGTTTCTTTTGATAGATATTTTCATATTTTTGTCCTAACTCTAATCTTTCCTCACTTATTTTGTAATCTTTTAACTCAATAAGTTTGAAATAATTTTGAACTTGTTTTAAAAATAGTAATTCTTGTTCACTATACTCATATAAAAATTCTTTAGGTATTTCAAAAGATTCAGGATAATGATAAAGTGCATGAACAACTTCATCAAAACTATGGCAATGACTTACCATCAAACGATACTCCATGTCTTGATTAGTATTTTCTCTACCATATATCCTTGCTTTGTAATGATAGATAAATCCACAATGAACTTGATCTTCTAAAGCATCCTGTAGTTGATTATATATTTCATATTCATGAATTTCGTTATTAAACTTTACCCATTCCAAAGTATCTCTTTTTTTATCATAAAAAGGATAGGGGATACTACAATGTTTAAACTTTTTATAACGTATGTTAGTTTTAAAATCATAATATTTATGTTTTAAATTTTTGAACAATGACATAACAATCACATCCTTATTAAAAGTATAACACAAATCTAAAAAATAAAATAAATGCAACATATTTTTGATTTTGAAAATATGGAAACATGAATCATATTCATCTTATGTCTGTTTCATAAATGTATTTTTAGATATAATTTATTTTTTTAAACCTGAATTTAAGTTCAAACAATTATTATTTATACTTTCTTCAAATGCCTTATATTTTGCTTGATAAATATTTATTAAATTTGTAAATTCAGGGCCACTAGAATTAAAATTTATTAAGATTTTGCTTCCTATTGTATTTACTGCATTTATTCCTGTAAAGTTTTGATTCATTGATTTTATGGAGTAATATTTTGTTACTCCCATAGTTTTATGGGTCAAAAAAGTATCAAGGAGATCATTAAATAATTGCTCGAATAACACAATATCATGATCGCTCGTAATTCCTAAATTTAGACAACGATTAAAATTTCTTTTAGGTACATTTATATCTAAAATTAACATTTTTTGATTTTCAACCTTATAACTTAAAAATTCCATTGTCGCGGTAACTATCTCAGGATCAGAAAGTATTTGAACTATATATTCAATGATTAATTTTGATTTTTCTATAGCTAATTGTTGAGCTTCAACCTTTTTCATAATATATTCTCCTTTTTATATAGTTAATTTCTTTATCTAATTGATTAATATGCTAACACATTGGTATATTATTGTCAATTACACTATCACTAATGAGGGATGTCACTATGTTAAAAAATAATGATAAATATTCAATATTAGCGTAAAATTAATTAAAAATAATGGGGATTATCATTTATTGATACGTTAGCAAAAGATTTAAAAATAGAATTTACAATGAAAGGGATGTCAGCAAGAAATTTAAGATATATGCAAAAATTTGCAACTGAATTTGAATTATCACATTAAAGCTGAACTTAATGCAATTATTAAAAAATTGCTTAGTAATGGATGTAAAGAATCGTCCGAAGAAATAGAGAGTATATTAAAAAGTGAATGTTCAAATAAAAATAATACCAAGAATTAAAACTTGATATTATTTTTTGTTATACAACTAATTATTTAACTAATACAAATTATAATTAATATTCCGTTTTTTTAATAATTTACTTTTGTGAAGGTACTTCAAAGAATGCTTTTTCTAGAATTTCTTCATTTAAAAAAATGATGAATGTTTACTACTTTATTTCTCATTTCTATATTTTTCTTTCATGCTTCATCATCCTCAGAAACATAATACCATTCAATAGAAATATTTCTTTCTAGTATTTTGTAAGTTCATCATTTAATATTTTCTTAATCATTTTTATCATTAAAATATTTTTGTGCTTCTTTTAAAGTAGGAAAAAATTCTTGATTCATCATTGCATTAGAATTTGGTTCAATATAAGTGCAAACAATGTAATGGTTAAAACACTTATCAGCATAGATTAAATATAAGTTTTCTTTTTCATCAATAAGGTAGCATTTTCCATATTTTAAATTATAAAATTCTCGTTTTATTTCAAAGTCCATATATAAAATCACACTTCTTCCTTTTAGTACCTATTTTGGCTTGTCAAAATAATCCTATGTTTTTTTGGAATTAAAAATCATCTCCATTTAGAAAAATATATTTGAATGTTCGAAAAAGTTCGAACAGAAACGCCACTGGAGCCCTAAAGGAAGAAGTACGACAACTTTTTGGGATAGATAATAGTTAGTAATAAGCCATTAACTAATATAAGTATAACATATTTTCTTTATAAAATATAGCTCTATTTAAGAATTTAATATCCACTCTATAATAAGTTTTTTAATTTCATAGTATTCTTGTTCTTCAAATTGCATATTTGCTATGCAAAATCTTTTAGAAGCTATATGTGA
>CANPXO010000079.1 GCA_947586205.1 uncultured Bacilli bacterium | reverse complement strand
AGAAAAATTATATTTAACCACTTTTATAAAAAAGTTTAGCATTCAATAAAAAATGTTATTGTAATCATTCATTTTTCTTTATTTTTTTTAATAAATAAAAACTTGCAAATAAGACAATGAAAAAAAGAATCGAAATGACATAAAATAGAAAATTAGAAACATTACTGTCTTGCTTGTCATTGTTGCTATCTTCCTCTTTATTTTGCTCATTAAAGGCAGAATTAGAAGATGTGTCTTCTTGTTTTTCTGTTTCTTGCTCTTTTCTTGTAATCAAAATATTATAAGTACTAGAAGACTCATCTTCCGCGATTACTTTTATCGAAATCTCATTATCACCTACTACTAAAGGATAAGAAGAAAATCCGGTCGCAGTAGATTTTTGATCCTCTACTTCTCCACTTACTATAATTTCATTTGTTTCATAAGGTACTTCTAGAAAATAACTAAACGTATCTTTTGTAAAAGAAAAATCTATTCCTTCCATCTTTAAAGTTTTTAAAAAACTATTACTTGATTTTGTGAACTGAGTCGGTTTAGAACTTGTACTAGGAGAAGAGACTTGAGTTCTTGGTTCATTAACATAAATAAAACCGATTAAATAAATTCCGTTATCAGAGCCTGATCCAATTCCTTTACTTCTTGTACCCTCTCTTTTTCCAACCTCACTAGAATTATTTTCGATAATTTTCATCGTTTCTTCATAGACTTCTACAACATAAGCAACATGGCCATATCCATAATATCCTGAATAGACAGCAATAGAATTTGGTTTTGCTTCTCTACCCACTTGGTAGCCAACATCAGCAGCATTTTTATACCAATTCACCGCATTTCCCCAACTAGGTAAGGCAATTTTTAATCGATCATAAACCTCTTGCCATACAACCCTAGTACAAGGTGTACTCACAACTCCATCAAATGTTTGAGTTTGAGGATAAGGATTGCTTGCTGCTTGAATAGAAGAAATTCCTAAAAAGAAGCAAGAAACAATTAAAATCAATTTCTTTTTCATATTTACCACCGTTCACATACTAAATGATATGTTTGACACATTTCTTCAGATAATATTCCTGCTTCATACTTTCCATAAACTCCATATCCTGGGAAAGTCACGACAATTGCTCCTGAAAGAATCGTGTTTAGTTCTTTATTGAAACTAGTACGAACATTTTCAAGTCCATTATATAAAGTTGTTAATGGACTTTTAGGAACTGTGATAAGCTGATACTTATAACTTACTCCATGATTTTCACTATTATTATAAAGAGTAGAACCAATTTTACTTTCAAATTGAATTCCGGGTTTATTATTCATGTTCGTGAATTCTTCTTTTACTTTCTTTTCTTTTGCTAAATCAAATTGAAACTTATCCATGGCAGCATACCATTCCCCTACTTTTATGTCATACTCTCCTTCGCTTGGGGTGGCATCATCAAATCCAAGAGTAATCTTTGTTTTCCCAGATAATTTTGGAAACACTTCTTTTAAATTTGTTATAAAGTAATAATAAATAGGTTGAGTATAATTTGCATAATCAATAGCCACGGTTGGATAATCATTTAAGTTAATCTTATCAATGGTAGATTCTTTTTTGGTATTCGAAGGAGTACTTGGCGTTGTAGAAGTACTTGGTTTCGTTGATTCACTTGTTGTTTTATTTTTAGTCCATACGGCTTTTAATGTAAGATTTTCAGTGACTTCTTTATTAAAATCATAAGTTTTATCATTTAAAGTCCATTCTTTAAAAGTATAGCCATCTCTTGTAGGATTTTCTGGTTTTGTAACTGTCTCTCCCTCTTTTACTGTTTCACTTTTGATTAAACTTCCTCCATTACTATCAAATAATATTTTATATTCTTTGACTATCTTATTTTTTATAATTTCTTCTTCATTTAATTCTTCTTGATAAAAGAAATTATTGTTTTCTTCTAAAAATTCCAATTTCTCTTGGTTTAAATCTTTGTCATTGGTATCAATTCTTATTTTCTCAACATTCTCTTTATTTGCTTCATAAAGTTCTAATAAAACATCTTCTATACTCTTCTCGTTGATATCTAAGTTTTGATATTTTTCACTATTTCCTTCTATGACTTCATAGCTTAAAACTTTTGTCATGATTGTACTGCAAAGTTCTTTTTGACATAAATCATACTCTTTTTGATATTCTATTTTGATAATGTCACCAAGACTCATATATACAGTTTGATTCTCTATTTTATGTTCTTTTTCTTCTTCTTTATTGTCTTTTTTTATAAAGAATCCCAAACATAAAACAGTTAAAATAACTAGCAACAAAATTGTAATGAGAATACCAATCCACTTTTTATTTTTCATAATTCATCCCACTTCTTACATTATTATTATACTAATCATTTTCTAGAAACTCAACTAAAGAAAAAAAGAGTTTTTCAAATTCATATAAAAAGAAGCCTACATTTCGACTTCTGACTTATTCTCCTTTTTTCTCAATCTTAGATTTGCCACCCATATAAGGCTTACACCAATTCTAATAAAAAATTAGTTTCTAAACCACAGCCATAAGTTCATTTATATATTTGAGAATTCTATCAGTTACCTCTTCTATTGGTAATTCTAACCAATTATTTCTAATTGAATCAAAATTAATTTTAAACTAAACATTCACATTAGTTAATAGTTATGTGAGCATTTAGTTTAATTTTTGGCGTATACACTTATCAATAATTAAGTGGCAAATATATTCATCAAATATACCAAAATTTACATATCTTTTATTTTTTCTTTCTTCCAAAATCAATTATTATAATTGACATCATAAATATTTTAAAAATGAAAAAGAAGTATTACAAACTCTTCAATTTTTTTGAAAATATCTGTTGTATACTTCTTTTTTTAATTAATTTTTCTCAATTTTTTCTTTTCCACCCATATAAGGTCTTAGTTTTTCAGGAATATCGATGCTTCCATCTTCACAAAGATTATTTTCTAGGAAAGCAATGAGCATTCTAGGCGGCGCAATGACTGTGTTGTTTAAGGTATGGGCAAGCACATTTTCACCTTTATCATTTTTATATTTGATTGATAATCTTCTTGCTTGGGCATCGGTTAAGTTAGAACAAGAACAAACTTCAAAATATTTTTGTTGTCTTGGACTCCATGCTTCAATATCACAAGAACGATATTTAAGGTCAGCTAAATCTCCTGAACAACAAACAAGTTTACGAACAGGAATATTTAAAGATAAGAATAACTCCACAGAATAATGCCACATCTTATCATACCAAGATTCACTGTCTTCTGGTTTACATATGACAATCATTTCTTGTTTTTCAAATTGATGAATTCGGTACACTCCTCTTTCTTCAATTCCATGAGAGCCAATTTCTTTACGGAAACATGGTGAATAGGATGTCATGGTAATTGGTAAGTCACTTTCTTTTAAGATTTGATCTTTAAATTTAGCAATCATCGAATGTTCACTTGTTCCAATTAAGTAAAGGTCTTCTCCTTCAATTTTATACATCATATTTTCTTTTTCTTCAAAAGACATAACACCATTCACGGCATCTCCATGAATCATGTATGGTGGAATACAATAAGTAAATCCTTTGTCAATCATAAAGTCTCTCGCATAAGCTAGAACTGCTGAATGAAGTCTTGCAATATCGCCCATTAAATAATAGAAACCAGTTCCACTTACTCTTCCCGCGGCATCTTTATCAATTCCATTAAAGCTTGCCATGATGTCTGCATGATAGGGAATTTCAAAATTTGGAACTTTTGCCTCGCCAAAATGTTCTTCATCGACATTTTGAGTATCGTTCTCGCCAATTGGAACATCAGGAGCAATCATATTCGGAATCATCATCATCTTAGATGTAATTTCTTCATTCAAATTTTTTTCTTCTTCTTCAATAGAGACTAATTCTTGATTAATTTCTGTTACACGAGTCTTCTTTTCCTCAGCAAGGTCTTTCTTTTGCTCTCTCATCAAAGCTCCGATTTCATTACTTACTTGATTTCTTTCACTTCTTAGAGTATCGCCTTTTACCTTTAACTCTCTTACTTTTTCATCTAATGCAATTACTTCATCGACTAAATGAAGTTTATGGTCTTGAAACTTTTTCTTAATATTTTCTTTCACTAATTCAGGATTTTCTCTTACAAATTTTCTATCTAACATTTTCTTCACTCTCCAATTTTTCAATAATTCGTAGATAAGCTTTAATATATTTCTCGGTTCTTTTTAAATCTTTGGCTGTAATTTTTTTCACTCTTGTTAAATCCATATTATGGAGTAAGTCTTTCATTTTAATTTCAAAGGCATCTTTATTGTTAGCATTGAGCAAATGTTCAATGTATTCTTCGTATGAATCATAGGTATTCGTAAGAAGCTCTAAAACTTGAATGAATTCGTTGTCATAACCAAGACTTTCTAAATCACTCCTTGTGACATCGGTATCTTCTAAGACATCATGCATAAGAGCCATCGACTTTTTTCTATCTTCTTTGAAATCTTGACTGACATGCTCCAAATGATTTAAGTAGTTACTGTTTCCTTTATCTAATTTTTCAGAAAAGAGTTTTTCTACTAAAGCGTGGGATCGTTCATAAATACCTAAATTTCGATAAAAAGTACGTTCGCTTTCTTGAAACATATTCCCCACCTACCCACTACGAGAACATTATATCATGTTTTTT
>CANPXO010000078.1 GCA_947586205.1 uncultured Bacilli bacterium | reverse complement strand
TTGAATACTTGGTAAAGCATTTGTAAGTTCATCAAAGAAAACAATATGTAATTGATCTGGTTCTGCTTCACATTTTGCTTCTAATTTTTTTAACCATGTTGGTTTTACATCAATCATTTCTCCTTTTTCAGAATTATAAACACTTTTTCCATTTAAGCTGTCTGGTGTTGCATTTCTTAAATAAATAATTGTACTATCAGGATCTATTTGTTTTACTCTTGCACTTTTTCCTTCGCTAGATGGTCCATGTAAAAATACAGCTACTCCACTTTCAATAGCTCCTTTTATAATATCTTCTTCACTCACTTGTTTAAAATTTAATCCATAAGGATTTCTTCTTTTTTCAATTTTTATTTGTTCCTCTTTTAAAGACACATTTTGAAATAAATCTTTTACCATATATTTATTTAAATATGTATACATTTCTGTTTTTTTAAAATCACCATTATATTTTTTATCAGGTGTATGAAATCTGATTCCACCCAAAATTCCTCTTTTGCATATTAAAGTTTTTGATTTATCATCAATTAACCATCTAACAGGAGAAACTTCTACCCAAACATGATCTCCATTTTTATATTCTTCCCCGTTTGATAATAGGAAATCAGTTCCTTTATAACTAGTATCATTAGATCTTGCTTCAATTCTAACAAATTTTTTTCCATTGTATTCGTATTCATCATAAGTAACAGGTTGAAAAGATTGGGGAGCATCATCATAATCAGCTGAATCAAAAGTATAATTTCTACCTGTTTTTTGTAAACTGTCATTTTGATATTCTTGTTCTAATAATTTTTGTACTTTAGCCATTGGAACACATTGAGGATATTCTCCAAATTCAACTTCTTCACATCCATTATAACCCTTCACTCTGTTTTCAAAAATTGAGTCAAAGATTACAGAGTTTTTTATAACTGGACGAATACAATGAATACGTGACTCTCGAGACACAGCGTATCTTTTTCCATTGCTACCCACGCCATAAACATCACCTTCATTATCGGAAGACCGTGTATAATACCGACAAGTACGACATCTATAAGTATCAGTATCATTCCAAGCGCCACCCGTTAAAATTACTAAATCTGTGATGAGTGACATAGCTCCATATTTTTTTAAAACATCTAATTGTTTGTCTCCCCAAATTTCTTCTTCAGAAAGTAAAGTTAATTCTACATCAGAATTCATACAACCCACCCTTCTATTTTTTTATCATTATTTTTTTCTTTGATATAACATATCATGATTAAGAGAATATAATTTATCTAATTGTTCTTTATTTATTTGTATTACTTTTCCACCTTTAGGATGAATTTTCCTTACTCCAAAAACAATCCAAATCACATCCATAGGAATATCAGGCATATTTGCCCATCCATCGGTAAATATGATCTTATTTTCTACTCTTCTAGTAAATGCTCGAACTGCTACATTAAAGTCAGTTCCTCCTCCACCTTCAAATTTCATATTTTCAATATCTTCTTCCGTTCTTATTTCATGAAATCCATAAAACTCTGTATCAAAACAACCAACTTTTACTTTTGAATGTTGTAAGATATTTTTACATTCTCTTAAAAAATTCTTAAGTAATAATTCATCTATTGATCCACTTGTATCTAAGACAATTTCTGTTTCTGGTCTAGGTTGTTCTTCTAAGTTCGCACTTACAACACCATCTTCAATATACGCATTTTTGTAAGACCAATCAACATCAAATTGAATTGCTTCTCTTAAAACATATCTCCAATCAATAATTGGTTTAGATTTTCCTATATCATTTATAATTCTTTGTTCTCTATTCGTAGATGTTCCAGCTTCCATTACTTGCTCTATTAAAACTTGTTTTAATGCCTCTAATTCTTTTTTCTTTTCTTCTAAATTCTTATTAAAGGCACGTTTTTCTCCCATTGTACTGATGTAGACGATTTCTTGCTCTAAATCTTCTTCTTTTTGTTTTTGTTTTTGTTCTTCTGTCTGGTGTTTATTTGATTCTTGTTTAGCTTCTGATTCTTTTTCTTTTTGTCTTTTTACTGCATCCTTCCAAAGACGATGTGTATCATGACCAACATCATGATTTTTTTCTTCAGAAGAATCTGATGAAGAATTTTCTTTTGATTGATTTTTATTTTGGTTTTGTTTAGAAGAGGGTGATCCTTGTTCTTTTTGTTTTTGCATTTGTTCTTCCGTTTGTTCTTTATCAGATAAAGATTCTTTTTTATTTTTTGATAATTTGTCTTTTAGTGTTTTTAATGCATCCTTCCAAAGACTATGCGTGTCATGGCCTACATCACGATGATTTTCTTCAGAAGAGTCTGATGAGGAATTTCCTTTTGATTTATTTTCGTTTTGACTTTGAGAATCTTTTGAAGAATTTTGATTTTGTTTAGAAGATGAGTCTTGTTCTTTTTGCTCTGAATTAGATTGTTCTTGGCTTTGAGTTTCAGAACTTTTGTTTTGGGATTGATTTTCATTTTGACTTTGGGAATCTTTTGAAGAACTTTGATTTTGTTTAGAAGATGAGTTTTGTTCTTTTTGCTCTGAATTAGATTGTTCTTGACTTTGAGTTTCTGAACTCTGTCCTTGACCTTGTTGTTTTTGTTCAGAAGATGAGGAATTTTCTTGATGTTGTTGATTGTCTTGTTCATCTTGTTCTTGATTTTGCTTCTTTTGTTGGAGTAATTTATCATATAATTGTTCAGCATCATAATTTATTGCTTCAGCAATATCTACACCATTTCCAACAATTTTTAAACCATCTCGTTTTAAAAATTGGTTTATAACAGCATCTGTCGCAGTATTCCAAATATCAGGATCTTTACCTTCACTTCTTCTTATATGATCAAAAGCAATATGACATACCTCATGGGCAAATATAAAAATTTGCTCATCAGATTTCAGTTTTTTTAAAAAATATGGATTATAATATATGGTTTGTCCATCCGTACCTGCTGTATCCATTTCTCTAGTTTCCTTATAGTCTACATTTGCGACTACACTTCCAAAGAAAGGATATTTGACAAGCATTTTTCTTTTTATCGTTTCAATATTTTCATTCATAATTTACACCTCAAATATGCGCGACTAAAGAATAAATTTCTTCATTTATAGTGTCTTTACTTACCTTTTTAGCCGTTAAAATAATTCTTGTATTTTCTGGTATTTTAAATGTAGAAACTTGTCTATACTCTAATAATTCTTTAAATTTTAATTGCTCTTCTTTAGAAATGCTATCAATATCTTGTATTACAATAATTTTAGTTTCATTTGTATTTGTTAAATCATAATACCATTGAGGGGCGAGGAAATTTTCTCCTTCATAATGACCATTCAATTCTTTTGCTTCAATGTTTGCTGATATTATGATAGACTCTGGAATATTCAAATTCGATATAAAATCTACAAGAATGGGTGTGACATTCGTTGCAATATAACTTTTTAACATATCAATTTTCTCATGATTCATCTTTGTCTACCTCCCTCTTACAAGTCTTGCTTCCGCGATTAATTCTAATCTTGATTCGTCATCACGTGTCCATAATGTATCAAATATAGCTACAAACTCTGCACCTAGTTTTTCTATAAAGCTTCTTACTTTTTCCATATTTTCTTCATTAACTTGAGATAGTCCCGTTGTTGTTGCATATCTTGATGCTGTATTTAAAGATTGTACATATTTTTCATTATAGTTTCCATTTATGACATCATCTAATGTGATCACTTCTTGATTACAAAATTCTACAAATTCTTTTGTTATATCTTCTCCTACTAAGGCTCTTAACATTTCTGGATTTTTTGTTTGATATAACATTTTTGATGCCATTTCCCATTTTCTTGGATCTGCATTTGGTTTTTCTCCATCATATTTACTTCTTAATGGTTCTCCTTTTTTATAAGCGATGTAAGCATATATCGCTGGATGAATATGATGTTCACTTGCCCATTTTAACCAATTTTCTGTTGTTGTTTTTATATATACATGAGCAAATCGATTAAATAATGGTTCTGCTAATTGATTTGCTGATAAGGAATCTTTCATCTCATTTCCTGCGGCTACAATTCTTGCATTTTCTGGTAATTTCCATATTCCATTCACTTCTTTATCTAATATGATATTAAAAGCAATTCCTTGAATACTTGGTAAAGCATTTGTAAGTTCATCAAAGAAAACAATATGTAATTGATCTGGTTCTGCTTCACATTTTGCTTCTAATTTTTTTAACCATGTTGGTTTTACATCAATCATTTCTCCTTTTTCAGAATTATAAACACTTTTTCCATTTAAACTATCCGGTGTTGCATTTCTTAAATAAATAATTGTACTATCAGGATCTATTTGTTTTACTCTTGCACTTTTTCCTTCACTAGATGGTCCATGTAAAAATACAGCTACTCCACTTTCAATAGCTCCTTTTATGATATCTTCTTCACTCACTTGTTTAAAATTTAATTCATAAGGATTTCTTCTTTTTTCAGTTTTTATTTGTTCCTCTTTTAAAGATACATTTTGAAATAAATCTTTTACCATATATTTATTTAAATATGCATACATTTCTGTTGTTTTAAAATCACCATGATATTTTTTATCAGGTGTATGAAATCTAATTCCCGATAAAATTCCTTTTTTGCATATTAAAGTTTTTGATTTATCATCAATTAACCATCTAACAGGAGAAACTTCTACCCAAACATGATCTCCA
>CANPXO010000077.1 GCA_947586205.1 uncultured Bacilli bacterium | reverse complement strand
AGATCAAAAGAAACAAAATGATGTCTTAGTAGATGAAATTCAAACAAAACAAAAACAGAAAAAGAAAATCATTAAAACATTTACTACAGTAGTAGTAATACTAGTCTTAATCTTATTAGCGTTTCTAGTTTATTATTTCATTAATTCATATAAGTCATTGAAGATTTATTCAGTAGGATATGAAGATGAGAATTTAGGAGTATCTGGTGTAATTGTTTTATCTAGAACTGATACATATTACAATATTGGAATATCAAGAGTGAATGTGAAAAATATAGAATTATACGTAAAAGAAAATGAAGTAGAAAATAGTATTATTACCAAAGATGATTCGATGATAACTGTTAAAAATAAAGACAAAAATAGTTACTTGAAATATAACAATATAGAAAAATTAAAAAACAATATATATTTAAAATTAATTACTGAAGATAATAAAGAATATAATGTACAGTTAACAATACATAAATTTTCTGAAAATAGTAATCTATTATTTTTTGATAAAGGAGAACTTAATAATGAGAACAATCAAAATACATCAAATATAGAGATACCTGAAAAGATTAAAAAGGAATTTAAATGGGATGGAGAAAATTATAGTTTAAATAAGAAAACTGATAATAAAAATATAACGATTTCTTATTATATTAAAGCAAATATTTTTGAAATAATAGAAGAGAGTAAAGAAGAATATAATCTTTGCAGAATTAACTTAGAAACTAAATCTATTATTTATAAAAAAATGATTGATAATAAATTAGTAGATAACTACGAAGGGTATGATTTCAGCAATAATAAAATAAGCTATTTTTTAGAAAATTATTATTATAAATATTTTGAAGAATAAAGAAATTTTACTAAAAATAACGTGGGTAAGTGTAACTTGCTAGTCAAAAAAGATTTTCTATGTTAAATTGGTAACGAGGTGAGGAAAGAATGAAAAAAGTTTTGAGCATTTTTACAATAATGCTACTCGGGGTTTTTGGAGTGATGGTCACCGCGAATGCAGAAACATATTATAAGAATGATAAGGGAGTTGAATTTACAGAAAAAGAATATCGATTTTTTACTAAGATGTTTTATGATGGGTATCAGAGATTAATGACTCAAGAAATGTTTGATTCTTATGATAAAAACTATATGGATGAAAATTTAGTAGAAACGAAAGAGATTACAAGCCCACTTGTAAGCCCAATCGGAGGCCTTGTGGAAACACCTTCTAAAAAATTAAGAATGACTGTAGTTAAGACAGAAACTTTTGCAACCGTAGGAGTAACTGTAGAATGGAAAGGATCTCCAGCTATGCGTAGTTATGATGTGATGGGAGCCTATTTAAGTGGAGTAAGTATTAAAATGTCTGCAACAACCACTGTTGATTACAGTGAAGGATACTATTCAGCTAACGACATAAAAAATGAGAGTAATGGTTTCGGAGTTACAATAAAATTACCTGACAGTGGTACCAATATATATATTGTACAAAGTTATGCTGTCTCATTAGGTGGAAGAGTTTATGGAAGTTATCAACATGCTCTTGATAAAGTAAGCTTTGCTGATAGTCAAAATTATACAATTAATTATGCAGGCTATGGACATGTATTTATGTTTCCTTATTCAGTTGGACAACATTACGATATGTTAGATGGGGTATGGTTAGAAGTATAATGAAAAAGGATACAGCATTGAGGCATTATATAAAAGGAAATGAACCTTGTACACGTGAATTTAGCTGGAAATCAATAACAGCCAAATATCAAAGAGGAACTTATTACTAAATTTATATTTATAAACATTTAGCATTAGTTCCCGGGGGCTAGATAGAAATATTGAACCCCCGGAACTGCTGCTATCAGATAAAACGGCATATTCACAGGTGTCGTTTTATCGCGTTTAATGGAAAAAAAATTTAACCTCAATTCGCCTAAAGTGTTGCCGTATATTTAAAAATTATGATCGGAATACCACTTTTTATAATCTTCCAAATCTATAGGCAAATCGGTATTGTATACGTCATTACTTTTAAGTTTAGCACTTAATTTTAAAGTTTCTATATACATATTTTCATTAATTTCTAAATATTCAATTGTATACTTTAAGATTTTTCTGTATCTTATAAAATTCAAATGATGCTGTAAATGACGTGTGGAAATTCCTCGTTTAGTTTTTAAATAATTAGAAATTTCTGTCATGATTTCATTGACATCACTTATGGTATATTTTCCAACTTTATGTTGACCGTGTGGAATTTGGACTAATTTTAGTCCTTCTTTTTTTGCAAATGCTTCATATGAGTTTTTGCTGTCTGTAACTATTGTGGCTTGCTTATCAATTTTATCTTTTAAAGCAATCGAAATCATCTTTTCTGAAGCATTTCCATTTCCTACAACTTTAATAATAAGTGTATCAAATGAATCGACTGCTACAACAATACATGCTTGATCTTTACTAATTCCAGAAGTTAAATTTGTGTGTCCATCATACCTAGAAGGTCTTGGCATATTTTCTTTTTTAAATCCCTTAAAGCTTATTCTTACATATTGCTCATCAACTTGTATTTCTTCTTTTAATTTTTGAGTATTATAGATTTGATCTAGTGCTTCAAAAACTCTAATTTGCATTTCAAATGTAGATGTTTTTGAAATTCCAACCTCTAATGAAGTTTCGGTTAATGATTTATAATCATACATACATTTTAAAAGTGTTTTTATCTGTTGATAACTTAATATAGATGAGCTTGTAATCGTTTCATTCGTTATAGAAAAACTTTTTTTGCAAATTTTACACCAATATCGTTGTGTTTTATTTTTGTGACCGTTTTATTTGATGAGTCTCATCTACAGGACATTTTGCTTTTTTGTATCTTTCAAGATATTCTAGATTTGTTTTTCTATCTAATGGTTTTACATTTAACAAATGATTTACTAACTCTTTAGCAATTTTTAATTCTGGAGGCAACAAACGATTTAGATATTCTGTTACTTCATTTTTCATTAAAAAAATAGCTTTATGTTGGTCAATCTCAATGAATCATATTTGCAGAAAATGAAACGAGACTGACCAGCATAAAGCCACTTTCTATGATTCATTTTTCATTTTCTGCTATTTCATTATATTACTTTTTTGTTATTCGAGCAACACTTTAGGCGAATTGAGGTAAAATTTATTTTCATAGATTAAATAATATATTATTTTATTCTAAAAAGAATTCTGTAAATTTCGTATAATTATCTTGACTATTCAAACAAGTATCTATTAGATATCCTTTTTCATTATGTAATTGATATTCTTTTAATCCTCTAATATAAAAAGCTTTATTTCTGTCTTCTATGATAAAAGGCATAATATCATTTTTTAAACATTCTCTAAACATAATGATTCTACCAATACGTCCATTCCCATCTTGAAATGGATGAATTTTTTCAAATCTTACATGAAATTCAATAATATCTTCAAATGTTTTTTTAGAAATATGATTATACCAATTAAGTAATTCTTTCATATCTTTAGAAACATTGCTAGGAAGAGAAGTGGTAATATCACCAACAAAGTTTTTAAGTGTTTTATATTCTCCAACTTGAAACCATTTCTTTTCATCTTCTGTTAAAGTTCCATTTTTTAAAATAGAATGATATTGTTTTATTAATTCTTCTGATAAGTCATCATCAATTGTTTCTAACATATATTTAAAAAGAGTAAAATGATTTTTAGTTTCAATAACATCTTTAATAACTAATACCTTTTCAGAATTGATAATGATTGTATCAGTATCATAAATGCTTGTTGTCTCATCTTTTGTAATAGGGGAGCCTTCTATACGATTGTTATGATAAGCAAATTCTATTTGAGTCTTGTGATATAAATTTCCTGATAAATTTGTATTCATTTGTGTTATGAGAGCCTTTTTAACATTTTTAATTTCCATTTATAGCAATCCTTTCAAATATATTTTAACAAAGAATAGTTTTAAATAATAAAAAAATCTATCATTTCTGATAGAAATTTTTTTGATTTTGTTTAATTAATCACTAGACTTGTATGTTGATACTTGTGCTGGTCCATCAATGGATAGCGCAACTTTGATTTGCTTTGCTTCATCCGTTTCTGACTGATCTTTGTTCTCATTAGGATATTTAACTACTAGATAGTAATATTTGCTTGGAAGATTTTTTGTATTAATGGTTCTTTTTGATAAGTCTCCATCATCTTGCTGTCCATCGGCTTCGGCAAGACTATCTTTAGTAATCTCTTTGTTTTCATTTTGCTTCATTTTTAACTTTCCACTTGCAATTTTTATTCCGTTTAATGGTGGAGCCTTTAATTTATTAATTATTGCTGAACCACTACAACCTTGATCATCTGATGGATCAGATGAAACACCTAGTCCTTGATCTTTTTTATCTGAATACCACAATTGTGTCTCACTGTCTGTTGAATTATGTTGTAATTCACAAATAGTTGTCTTTGTAGCATCTAATTGATCATATTCACCTTCAACCATATAAAGCTCCCACGTTAAATCAGTACTTGTTGGATTTGTATAAGTAATTTTTAAGTTAAACGTTGCTTGATAATCATTGCTATCATCACCATTATCATCTTGTTTAGCTATTGTTGCAGTTGCTCCATATACAGCTAAGCCACCTGGATAATCTAAGAGTTCTAATTTACTAGCTGTACTATTAAAAGTTACATTAGCTCCATCAAGTTTATTTGTAGTTACAGTTGCTTCTGTTTGACCAGTAGTGGACGTAGATGCAGTAAAGTAAGCGAATGTGGCCCCCACCACTGCCACGAGTAGCGTGGCTACCGCAATCACGGTTAACAATACCATATT
>CANPXO010000076.1 GCA_947586205.1 uncultured Bacilli bacterium | reverse complement strand
TTGACAAGTTGCCCAAAGTAGATTATTATAATACTATAAATTATGATTTGTTACTACGACATCTATGGTTAATGCAAGAAACATCAGAGAAGAAAAGAAAACAAATCGCACGAGGAGATGAGGATTTGATGACGATAGCAACAAGCCCAACAGATTTAAGACAAGACAAAGAGTTACGTAAAATTTACAATTGGAAAGAAAATCTTAAAAATGTTTTCTATGGAGAAGGACGTGACAATGGACGAAAAGATAGAAACTTAGAAATTGCTAGAAAAATGTTGAAAAAGAATAGTGATATTTCTTATATTTCAGAAATAACAGATTTATCTATTTCAGAAATTGAAGAATTAAAAGAGGAATTAGAAAATTGAGAAAATTCTTAAAAATATGGATGAGTAAAGAGTAAATTCTTTACTTTTTCTTTACACTTTTATACAATGTAAATAAAATGTAAATTAAAATAGTGAAAATAGGCAAAAATGTAAAGAAAATGTACAAATTACATTTTTTTTAAAGAAATTTGCATAAAAAAAAAGGAAATCGGCACTTTTTTTTGAATATATATATAGGAGGTATTTTAATGAAGTCAATTGTACAACGAGATTTTAGAGATTGTGGAGTGACATGTCTTCTCTATATTATAGAATTTTATCATGGATATGTGCCTATTGAAAAATTAAAAGAAGATACTTATACAGATCAGAATGGAACCACTGCTTATCATTTGGTGGAAACTTTAAAGAAATATCAATTTGATTCTTTTGGAGAAAAAAGTGATATGAATCATTTAAAAGAGATTCCACTTCCAGCTATTCTTCATTTTGTGTTACCAAATGGAATGCAGCACTTTGTCGTTCTTACTAAAATTGGTGAAAAAAGTGTAACGATTATGGATCCGTCTTCTGGAAAAAGAGAAGTCTTAAAAAAAGAATTACAAACCATATGGGATGGAATTGTCTTAGTCGCGATTCCAAGAGCTTATATTCCTAGAATTCCAAAAGAGAAAAGTGTTTTAAAACATGTGATGGAGATTGTGAAAAGAGAAAAGAAAAATATTTTTGTGATTGTTTTCTTTAGTTTTATGATTTCTATTTTATCGATTCTTTCGAGTTTCTATTTAAAAATTGGAATGGAGTATACACCTTTGTTTTCAAGTAAACAATTTTGGTTCTTTGTTGGTATCTTTTTTGGATTTACAATTCTCAAATGTATATTCACTTATAGCAAAGGAAAAATGGAACTGAAACTCAATCAAAACGTCGAAGTGACTTATCTTTATTCATTTGTTTCTCATTTATTAAAACTTCCAAGCCCCAAATTTCAAAGCTTTCATGAAGGAGATATCATTACAAGAATTGAAGAAGCGAAAAATGTGAAAGACTTATTTATTCAAATTTGTATTACATTTTTTCTTGAAGGAATTCTTGGTATTTCTTCCTTGGTTCTTTTGTTTTTCTTAGATTATCATTTAACGCTTGTCGTGGTTCTTGGTATGCTTCTTTACTGTGTCATAAGTTCTCTTACTTCTAGGTACTACTATAAAATTATAAAACATTTAATGGAAAATAATACGAAGTGGAATGAATTTATTATGGAAAAGATTAAACTTTACCCGAGTATGAAAAACTTAAATTTAACCGAGTACTCGATTCAAACAATGGAAGAACGCCTTTGTGAAACCGTTGTTTTAAATACGAAAGAGAAGAGTCATGCTTTTGTGATTGATTTTATAAGGGAAAACTTTTTAGAAATATTATTTTTCCTTTTAATGACATATGGAATGATTCTAGTAAAAGATAATACGTTAACCATTTATGACTTTCTTTTATTTCAAAGTCTATATTTGTATTTTATAAATCCTTTAAAAGAACTTACAGATTTATTACCAAGATTTTATTATATGAAAGGGATTCTTTCAAAATTAAGTGAAACGATGGAACTTAAGGAAGAAGATGTGAAGAGTGTATCTATTATTCCTGTTCCAAGTATTGAAGGAAAACATATTAGTTATTCTTATAATGATGTCAAAGAAAGTATTGTTGATTTTAGTTTTAAAGTGAAAGCGAAAGAGCATGTTTTTTTAGATGGACCAAGTGGATGTGGAAAAAGTACTCTTTGTAAAATTTTGCATCGCGAACTTACGGATTATATGGGAAAGATTACGTTCTTAGAAAAAGATTTAGAAGATTATACGTTGTCTGAGATTCGTTCTTCCGTGATTTACTTAAGTCAAAATGAGTCGTTTGTCGCGGGAACCATTGAAGATAATATTTTAATGGGTAGTGAAAAGGGTAAACACTTTGATGAGGTTTGTCGGGCTTGCGAGATTGAGTCGATTGTGAGTAAAAAGCCTCTTCGTTACGCGTCATTCATTAATGATTCAACACTATCTGGTGGAGAAAGACAAAGAGTTTTACTTGCCCGGGCTTTAATGAAAGAGGGAAGTGTTTATTTACTAGATGAAGTCTTAAGTGAAGTAGAAGATTCTATGGAAGTTCGTATTATTGAAGGAATTCGAAAATTACTAAAAGGAAAAACCGTGATTTATATTAGTCATAAAGATCATAGTGATTTATTTGAAAGGAAGATTACATTTGCAAACAAAAAATCCACAGTATAACATATATGCTTTGTTACACCAAAAAACGAAATACAAATTTTATATTCTTTATATTCTTTTGTTTCTTCTTTGTTTGAGTCTTTTGTTCTTTTACAAAATAGAAGAGACGCTTCCCTTACAAGGGTTATATGAGTGTCAGAAAAATGAGTGTACTATAAAGGTTTTGATGCCGTATTCTCGTGCGAAGAATTTAAAAGAAAGTAATGAATTATGGATTAAACCAAAAAAATATCCTTTGAAAGTTAAAGAATTTGGGAGTATTGAAGTGATAGAAAATGTCGCTTATGAAACGGTTTCTTTAGAAATTCCAAAACTTGAGTTCTACGACAAAGAAACCATTGATGTGACTTTAATTGAAGATAAGAAAAGCTTTATGGAAATTCTTATCAAAACCTTGAAAGGAGGTGAGGACCCATGATGGAAAAAGAAGAACTCCAAGCCACTTATGGTGGTGGAGTAAGCTGGCTCGTGATTGGTGGTGTCATCGCAGGAGTCATTTCATTTCTTGGTGGTTTCCTAGATGGAATCACAAGACCACTCAAATGTAACAAATAGAAAGGAAGAAAAAACATGAAGTTAAATTCGGAAGAACTTCTTCAAATTGAAGGAGGCGCATCCATCACAGCTAGTATGGTAAGTGCTATTGTGGATGGATTTCAAAAAATCTTTGAACTAGGTCGAGCTTTTGGGTCTGCTGTAAGCCGCTTTGTGAAAAGAAGTTTTTGTTAAAAAAACTAGAATTTTTCTAGTTTTTTCTTGTATATTATTGTGATGTGTGTTACAATGATTCTAGGAAAACGGCAGTTTCAAGATTCATGATTATCACAAATCCAATCTGCAGATACTTTATAACGCTTGCAAATGGAATAAAGAAATGCAGTCAGTATTGTCGTTTTCCCATTTTCATATGAGGACATTGTCGACTGAGAGGTATTTAAAAGAGCGGCTAAATCAGTTTGAGTAATTTTCTTTTGCTCTCTTAACATTCGTAAGTGTTTCCCAATCAATTTAGGGTCTAACTTTCTTTCGTGAGTTACTTTTGTTTTATCATCGGATAATCCTAAAGCAAAATCAAGACTTATTTGAGTCATATTACAAAGAGGTATTAAATGCTTCAAAGGTATGACACTTTCACCAGTTTCCCATCTCGAGATTGTTGATTTCGTTAAGTTGAGTTCTTTTGCTAGTTGTCTTCCAGAAATATCTAGCATTTCTCGTATATAACGAATCTTATCAAAATTCATACTACCACCTAGTAGTAATTTTCTCATTTTGACTCAATTTATTCGGTTTTTGTCCCATTCATACGATATGAAATGACAAACAAAAAAACTTATGATAAAATGAATGCGGATAAGCAGGTGAAAGAAATGGGAAAGAAAATTGTATCTATTTTTCTATCTATTATTATATTATGGTCTAGCATTTTTTTAACCATTGCCTTTCTTTTAAAGTGGAATTTACGAAAGAGTGAAATTGTATCAAATATTGAAAATAATAACTTATCATTTTTGTTGCAAGATCGTTATGGAAAAGAACCTGTTTTTATTGAAGAAATGCGAGATTTTTTAGAATTAGCATCTATTCCTCCTGATACGATAGATTCTGTATTAAATAGTCAAACTACTAAAAATTTTATTGGAAAATATACTTATGATGTTTTAAATTATATGATTTATCAAGAAGATAAAGCAAGTATTACCAAAGATGATTTGATTCGTCTTGCTACAGATAACTTCTATGTGATTGATGCAAAGTTAAAAGAAAATCATAGATCCTTTACAGAGAAGGACAAACAGAAAATTGTCGCGTTTATTAATGAATATGCAGGAGAAGTCATGAACTTTTTTCCTACAGCAAACTCATTTTTAAAAAAGATGGAAGAAGGAAATATTGTTGTATATCAAAATATTACATTAAAAGATGTGACAACTTCACTCAAAATATTTTTAAGCACAACTAATATTTGTATTGCATTAAGTATTCTACTGATCAGTGCGTTTCTTTTAGTCTTTATGCATTTTAATTCTAAAAAATATATTTGTTATTTAAAAAATACCATTTTGGTTTATATATTCCTCTTTGTTTTTATAGAAATTATGATGGGAACAATTGGAAAAGACTTTTTGATGAACAAATGGGAAAGTGCAAATACATTCATTAATTATTTGGTAAATGCAGTAAGTAAAAATCTATGGCTTTTACTTATCACCGCGACCGTCTTTTTACTTATTTTAACGATTATAGAAAAAGTATGGAAAAGATTGAATGAAAAGAGCCTCAGTGAATATCATAAAGTAGGGAAGAAAAATTAAATCAAGTTACAGAATCGGATTTAACAAAGATGAAATGTTTGTGGAACATGCATTAAT
>CANPXO010000075.1 GCA_947586205.1 uncultured Bacilli bacterium | reverse complement strand
AAATTATTATTACAAGTCATTCTCCATATCTAGTTAATTATCTAAATCCTTCTAATATTTATTTAGGTTTACCAAACGATAATGGCTTAGCTAATTTTTCAAAAATAAATGAAAAATCGGTAAATAAAATTATTAATGATGCAAAAGTTTCTGATATGTTACTAGGAGATTACTTATTCTCTTTAATGAGTGGAGATGAAAGTGATTTAGAAACTTTGAAAAAGTATATGGAGTAGCTATGAAGAAAAAATGTGTTATTATATTTACTGAGGGAGAAACAGAAGAAGAATTTTATAACGTTTTACTAGACGAGATTAAGAAAAGATATCATATGCAGAAATTTTCGATAAATAAATTAGAAAAAAGATGTTTGAAAGGCATTACAAAATTTGATAACAAATTATTAAATATCTATAAAAATGACTTAAAAATAAAATATAAGGACTACGAAAAAATTATTTTCTTGTGTTATGATACAGATGTCTTTGAATTCACTCAAAAGCCATCTATTAATTGGAAAGAAGTAGAAGAGAAACTATACGAGTTAGGTGTAAATAAAATTTATCATTTATCAGCAGATAAATGTATTGAAGATTGGTTTTTATTAGATATTGAAGGAATATTAAATTACCTAAATATTAAAAAGCCTAAAAAAATAATTGGAAAAAATGGTGTAGAAAAATTAGAATTTCTATTTAATAAAGGAAATAGGCTTTATCAAAAAGGTTTTGCCACTAAAGGTTTTATAGAATCACTTGATTGTTCTCTTATATTAGATAAACAATACGATGTATTTAAGCCTTTAATAGAATGCTTAACAACAAATAGTATTTTGGTTTGAATACTTTAATAAAATAATAAAAGAAAAAGAATCTCATCAACTAAAGTTATTGATGAATAGATTCTTTTTCTTTTTCTTTTTCTTCTAATAATTTTAGATTTTCGTTAGGATCTCTAAAGAAGAAATTAGGTTCTTGTTGATAGACAATACTAGCTTTATAAAGCATAATAATAGACATATTATTTCTATCTCTAGGAGCTTCAATTCTCTTTAAATGTTCATTCGTAACATCAAAGATTTCTGCAGCGTCTTCAAGTCTAATCTTAGCAAGCTTACGTGCGATTTTCATATTTTGGCATACTACAGCTTTAATGTCTACATTAAAATTGTATTTTCGATTCATTTCATATCACAAATAAATTTTCTCATAAAAACGGTATACCAATAGTAACCTTTTGTGTCAAAAATTAAGCTTTACAGTCAAAAATAAGCTTTTTTTTATTAAATTGTAATAAATAAAGTTTCATAGAACCATAATAAAAATGAGTATTAGAAATATAACAATTGATAAAATTTATAAAAGTTTTACTTATAGTAACCTTTTATGCCTGAAGTGTGTTATAATAGATACAGAGAGTAGGAGAATTATGAAACTAAAAAGATTTAAAGAAAGAGATAATAAAAAAGTTGGAGTTATTGTATTTACATTAGTTTGTTTATTTTTGATAGCAGGAGCAGTTTTATATCGAACATTTGCTATATTTGAAGTAAAGACAAATCAAAATGTGATAAAAGGAACAGTTCAAGGAATGGGAGATATTGAGTTTGCTTTTTATATTGATGATAAAATAGTAAAAACAGCTCCAAGTATATCAGAAAAAGAAAAATATGTCTTTGATGAAGAACAAAGTAATTGTACGAATAGTGCAACAGTTTACTGGGATTATCAAAGATGGGGACCAAATGTTTCTAACTTAACAGAAACAAAAACAAAATGTTATTTAAAGTTTAAAACAGAATATAGTGAACCTTTATTAAATGGGGCAGTACCTGAGTTAGAAGGAGATTTAACGCCAGTAACAATTGATGAAAATGGTACAGTTAAAAAAGCAGATGTAACACAAGAATGGTACAATTATGGAAATCAACAATGGGCGAATGCAGTGATTACAGGAAATAGTTATGAATTACTTGGAAGTAATGTATATGGTGCAAAAAAAGAAAATGGATATGTTCATTTAGATGGACAAGATGACTATATTGATTTAGGACTTGCAGGGTATGATTTTAGTAATCTTTTAACTGTTTCTATAAGAGCAAAAATAAATGATAAAAATAAAATGGAAAATCTTATAGGGAATCAAGAAGCCGCTGGTTTTGTTATGTGGTATTATAATGAACGGATGAATTTTGATATTTATGATGGTACTCAATATCAAAGAAACATTTGCACGATTGAAAATCCTGAAGAATACCATATATATACTTTAAAGTACAATGGTCAACAATTTCGAGCATACATAGATGGCAATGAATGTCAAAGTTTAGATATGACTTCAAACATTATAATTAGTTCAGTACCAGTAGTAATAGGAGCTAATCCAGACAGTCATGGAAATCATGCAGCTTATTCAAACATAGATGTCAAACAAGCTGCGATATTTAATCGAGCAATTGATGAAAATGAAATAAAAGATATATCAAATAATTTTAAAATCACAAATGAGAGAGGCTTATTAAAATATGTAGATTTTACAAATAAAACGTATGAAGCAGGAGAAGTGATATCAGAAGATAATATTGAAAGTTACTTTGTATGGATACCAAGGTATAAATATCAAATCTGGAATGGAGAAGAAGAAACAAAAGAGTTTACAACTGTGAAAGATTTAGGAACCATTCAAAGTATTAAAGAAAAAAACGAATTAAATCAAGCAAAAGAAATCAAAATAGAATTTGAGAATAGACATGTACCTATAAGTGATGGAACTCTTAAAAATCAATGGTTAACACATCCAGCATTTACTTCTTTTGAAAGTAATGGTTTCTGGGCTGGAAAGTTTGAAACTGGATACAAAGGGGCTACGAGTACTAAAGATGCTGAAAAAAATGAAGACGCAAAAGATAAAGTCGTTATTAAACCAAATGTCTATAGTTGGAGAGGAATACAAGTAGCCAATGCTTTTTCTGTTTCTCAAGGGTATCAAACCAATTTAGATAGTCATATGATGAAGAATATGGAGTGGGGTGCAGTAGCTTATCTAACTAATAGTCAATATGGAATTTGCAAAGAGGGGCAATGTGAAGATATTCACCTAAATAACAATAATGCTTTTGTTACAGGATATGGAGCAAAAGATCTTCCTACTTGTGATAATACAAGCAATAATTCAGAATGTTATCCATACGACAATGTCAAAGAATATACTAATGGAACTTATACTTATAATTATTTAGATGCCAATAGCAAGCTTGCCAGTACGACTAAAAATTACACTGGAATTTATGATATGGTAGGCGGCACGTGGGAATATGTCATGGGTGTCTTGAAATCACCAAACAGTCAAAATCCTTCGATTGGAAGCAGTAAAGATGTTAATTCAGGATTTCAAGGGACAGATAATCCTAATGGTAAACCATGGCCATCAGATAAATATTATGATTTATATGAAGCTGATACAGGTGATCAAAATTATTACAGAGGGCATTTAGGAGATGGAACCAAAGAGACTGGACCATTTTATAGTATAAAATTTAATGCATCTGTAAGAAAAGTGAATAGCTTTAATGCAGGGAATGCTGTTTTTGCATCTAATAGTCGTCCATGGGTTTCACGTGGTGGAGAAGCTTTAAATGGATCAGCATCTAATATTATGGCTTTTGCAAATGATGATGGAAATTTAGGTAGCAATAGCGGGTTTCGTATTGTTCTTACTCCTTAATCAATAAAAAATCTTTCTTATAAAACTAAGAAAGTTTTTCTTTTATTCAATATCTAAAGGTGTATTATCAAAGTCTTTATCCATTAAGAATTCATGAATAATTTCTTCTTGATTTTCCACAGCTATTTCTTCAATTCTATCTACTCGACATTTTTCACTTATAAGAATCGCTTCTACTTTTTGAACAGCCTCTTCGAGTACATCATTCACGACAACATAATTATATTTATTAATCTCATTAATTTCTTGATAAGCAACTTGGAATCTCTTAATAATCTGTTCATTATTTTCCATTCCTCTTGCTTTAATTCTTCTTTTTACTTCTTCCATACTAGGAGCAAGAATAAAAATCAAAATGGTTTCAGGAAACATTTCTTTAATTTGTTTAGCCCCTTGTACATCAATTTCTAGTATCACATCATTTCCTTTTTGAAGCATTTCTTTCACTTCTTTTTTAGGAGTACCATAAAATTTCCCATATTGGACTTTAGCATATTCTAAGAAATCTCCGTTTTGAATTTTTTTCTCAAATTCTTCTGGTGTTACAAAAAAGTAATCTTTTCCATCTACTTCATTTTCACGTTTTTCTCGAGAAGTATAAGAAATAGATACTTTTAAGTTTTCATTTCTTTTTACAAGCTCTTTTACAATCGTTCCTTTACCTGCACAAGTGGTTCCTGAAATAACAATTAACTCCCCATTCTTTTTCTTTTTAATCATTTTTCTTCTCCTTTTCATTCTTTATTTTTATATCTGTTTTATTAAATATTTTTGCTAAAACCCCACTGCTTCTTAATTTATAATATTTTTTAGAATCAATTGGTAAATCATATTCTCCAATATATTCATAAACTCTTGGACGAAAACCTAACTTAAATTGATTTAAACCGTTATATGGATTTTCTAAAGAAAAATCTCCAGTCATTCCATTTAATTCCGCATAATCATAATCTTCTTTATAATATTCAAGTATGGAATGATGTAAAAAATAATTGGCATCAAAAGATTTATATTTCTTATCATAACCACTCATTAATATTTGTATACGATTTTTTTGATGAATCACTAAAGCACCAGCAATATAAAGACGATTCTTTTGTTTATTTAATTCTGTTGCAAGTTCTACATCATGTTTATAAGAAAGCAACTTTCGATCTGAATCCATCTTTTGATTAATATTTTTATTTGTACTTTCTTTTTCTAACAAAGATTGATAATGATTATTTTTTTCTAATTCTAATTCATATAACTTACGAGCATTCACTAAAAACTCATCAGGATGAATATTCACTAAAAATAAATCAATCATATCATTTCTTTCAAATACATTATAATAATCTTTATAATAAAAGTCACGTGTATTTCTTTTTTTAGCAATAAAATTTTGTAAAATATCAATTCCAGATTTCTCTGCTTTTTCTAAGTGTAACCCCTTTAAAGTAGAACGATT
>CANPXO010000074.1 GCA_947586205.1 uncultured Bacilli bacterium | reverse complement strand
TATTATATAAGAAGATAAATAAAAATTCAATAAAAATGATTGCATAATGTATAAAAAAGTGATAAGATACAGCTATAAATCAGTGATCAAAAGACACGATAAAATATCTTTTTTGTCTAGAGAGTTTGGGTAGGTGGAACCAAATCAAAAAAATATTTTGTTACTCCTTTTGTAGAGGCCTAATAAGGCACGGAGATTTCCGTTATCAAAAGTTAAGTGAAAAATAAGGATGGTACCGTCTATCTCATAGACTCCTAGGTGTGCCATCTTTTTTTATTGGAGGGTGAGTTATGAAAATCAAAAGAATATTAGTGGACCCCAGTTTATATGAGGAAATGAACTTAGAAGGTCAAAAGGAGATTGAAAAGCAGCTTGCATTGTTAAATGGAGAACAGTTAGTAAAAATTTTGAATTCTGTTCCTTTAGAAACAGGTGATGCTTTCTACCAATGTGTAGCAAGAGTCTATGCCAGAGGTTTTGTTCAAAACATTCATCAAGAAAGAATAATTGTCGATAGTCTCATGAATGAGATAGTGAGCAAACGAACCAAAAGGAAGAAAAATAAAAAGAAAGTGGTTCGTGTGATCGAAAGAGATCGTTTAAATTTTTGTTAGAAAGAAGGAGAATATATGGAAAATATTAAAGAAAACGAATATTTAAGTAAATTAAATCATAGTTGTGCGCATCTTCTTGCTCAAGCAGTGAAACATTTATATCCGGAGGCTCACTTTTGGGTAGGACCAGTGATTGAAGAAGGATTCTACTATGATATGGATCTAGGAAGTGTTACTCTAACGGAGGAAGATTTAGAGAAAATTTCCAAAGAAATGAAAAAAATTAGTAAAGATGGCAAGAGAATTGTAAGAAGAGAGCTTACGAAAGAAGAAGCACTTGAAATGTTTCACGATGACCCTTACAAAATCGATTTAATTGAGAACTTCCCAAATAATGAAGTGATTACTTGTTATACCCAAGGAGATTTTACAGACCTTTGTCGTGGACCTCATGTCGAAAGTGTTAAAGAATGTAAGTATTTCAAACTTCTTAAGTTTAGTGGTTCTTACTACAAAGGAGATGCAAATAACAAAGCTTTACAAAGAGTTTATGGTGTATGCTTTCCAACCGAAGAAGAATTAAATGCTTATTTGGAAGAATTAGAAGATAGAAAGCAAAGAGACCATCGTAAAATAGGAAAAGAACAAGAACTTTTCATGAATCATGATTTAGTTGGGTCTGGTATGCCTTTATGGCTTCCTAATGGAGCGATTATCCGTAAAGAATTAGAAAACTATATTTATGAAAAAGAGAGAAAGTTAGGATATCAGCACGTTTATACTCCATGTGTAGGAACAGTCGATTTATATAAAACTTCAGGACACTGGGACCATTATAAGGAAAATATGTTTCCAATGATGAAAGTAGATGAAGAAGAATTTGTTTTACGACCTATGAATTGCCCACATCATATGTTAATTTATAAAAATAAACTTCATTCTTATCGAGACCTTCCTATTCGAATTGGTGAATTTGCAACGGATTTCCGTTATGAAGCAAGTGGTTCGGTCAAAGGACTTGAAAGAGTGAGATGTATGTGTCAAAATGATGCACATTTATTCGTAACTCCAGAACAAATTAAAGAAGAATTCCAAAAAGTAGTTCGTTTAATTTTAGATGTTTATCAAGATTTTGGTATTAAAAATTATAAGTTTCGTTTATCTCTTCGTGATAAAAAGGATAAAGAAAAATACTTTGATGATGATGAGATGTGGGATAATGCGGAAAATAAATTAAGAGAAGTTTTAAATGATTTACATGTCGATTATTTTGAGGCTATCGGCGAGGCAGCTTTCTATGGACCTAAACTTGATGTGGAAGTAAAACCAGCTGTTGGACCAGAAGTGACTTTATCAACTTGTCAATTAGACTTCCTTTTACCTCGAAGATTTGACTTAAGCTATATTGATTCAAAAGGGGAAAAACAAGTTCCTGTTGTTTTACATCGTGCTATTTTTGGAACGTTTGACCGTTTCACTGCTTTCTTAATTGAAGAATTAAAGGGAATTTTCCCATTATGGCTTGCTCCAAATCAAGTGAATGTGATTCCAGTGAATAACGAGTACCACTTAGATTATGCAAAAGAAATTTTTGATGTATTACAAGAAAATGGTTATCGTGTGAGTTTAGATGACCGTAACGAAAAGTTAAGTTATAAAATGAGAGAATCTGTGATTCAAAAGATTCCTGTTACAGTGATTCTAGGTCAAAAAGAAGTGGATAACAATACCATTTCCTACCGTGTTTATGGAAGCGAAGAAACAATCACTGTTTCAAAAGAAGAATTTTTAAGTTATTTAAGGACAAGAGTGGAAAAGAAAAATTAATTTTCCATTCTTTTTGATAAATCAAAAGAAAAGAGGAAACCCATGAAATCAAATATTATGGAAAACGAAGAATTATTAAAAGAATATTTAGAACTTTACATTAGTCGTTTTACTCATAGTTCTTTATCTTTAAATCCAACTTTTGGAGATATGGATGATGCTAAAAATATTTTTCGCTTACAAGACCAAGCAAGAGCACTTAAAAAATTATTTCAAATTGCTTTTCAGGAAAATCGCGATTTAACGGAAGAAGATATTATCGATGTAGCAAATACTGTCAACAAAAACTCTATGTATATTTCTAATGGTTATCGAAAGATTGGTCATACATTTGCAGATACGGAAAAACCCATCGCATCACCAGAAAACATTCATGCTGAAATGAATCGTTTACTTTATCTTTATAAAACGGAATGGAAAGACTTACCTCTTTTAGAAAAAGTCACAAAGTTTCATATGCGTTTCTTTCAAATTCATCCTTTTGAAGACGGAAATGGAAGAACAGCTAGAATGATTTTAAGTTTTCAGTTGTTACGAGAAGGCTCTTTACCCTTTATTATTACTAAAGATAAATTTAAAGAATATCATGAAGCATTATACTATGATAGAGAAGATGTCATTTTAAGAATATTTGAAGAACAATTAGCAAAAGAAGAACAAGCTGTAAGAAATTGCTTAGAAGAATACGAAGAAGAACGAGGACCTAGGCGATGAACATTAATCAAAAATTAGAATCTTTAGAAAAATCAAAGTTTCGTAGTAAATTTTATTTAACTGAAAAAGATAAAGAATATATAAAAGAGAAGGGAATGGATACGATTAAAAGACATGCTGAAGATTTTATTTTGAAACGTCTTGCTCCGTATCCGACACCAAATGATGGAAGTCAAACTCCATGGAAAGGACATCCTGTCTTTGTTGCTCAACATGGGACCGCGACTTGTTGTCGAGGCTGTTTAGAAAAATGGTATCATATTCCTAAAAATAGATGTTTGACCAAACAAGAACAAGAGGATATTGTAGAGATTATTTTATGTTGGATCGAAAAAAAGAGCAAATCATAAGGTTTGCAAATTTAAAATTTGTTCAAAGTATAAAGAAGAATGGTCATCAAAGAAAAGTTGAGATGATTGAATTCGTGTGATTTTTCCGATTTTAGAATATTCTAACCCTTTATAGTAATAAGTAACTTTTACTGTAGATTGGGTATGAATGGCTTCTAAAATCTTTTTTTCTAATATTTCAATTTCTTCTTCACTCAAAATAGGTTTTGGGTGAATTTGTTTTTGCAGTTCTATTTCGGATAGGACTTCTTTTGTATGAAAAATCGATTCAAAAGGAGCCCATCTGATTGTCTCACGATTATGCATGATGACCTCCAATCTTTTCATTTTGGATACGTGCTGTGGAAGAAGGAAGTAAACTTGTGGCAAAAAGTAAGCTATTCTTTCCAAATCGATGGGTAATTTCATCCATGGTAAGGGCTATTTTTTCCTCTTTTTCTTTTTGAGTAATCGATTCAAACAAATTCAGTTGAACTCCCGTTTTGGGATGGAGATGCCCTAGAGAAATAGAAATTCGACGTATTGGTGTATTTTCTTCATAGAAAGATTCAAAGAGAGTGACACAGTAAGGAAAGAAGTCTTGAGTTAAATCGAATCCTGATTCTAGTTTCACCGAATGAAAAAATCCTCCTCCAATATTTTTAGAATAAGAGACTCCAAAACCAATATGAGATGCTTCTAAATGAGCAACACGAAGTCTTTGAGTTAAAACATCTAACATTTCTTTTACTAAAAGCAAAACATCTTCTCCATAATAATCTTTCATAAGCACTTGGCTATGATGAAAAGATTTTTCTTTCGCTTCTTTTTGAAAATCTGAGATAATCGCATCATCGATTCCATTCGCGTGATACCAAAGTTCTTCTCCTAAAACACCAAATTTTTGTTTTAAAGTAAGGCGATTGGTCTTTGCAATATCGCCAACATTTTTCATTCCAAGAGTTTGTAATTTTTTCTCCATTCTTGGTCCAATTCCCCAGACTTTAGATAGGGGAGCAATACTCCAAAGTTTTGTCTCGACATCTTCATAAGTCCATTTAGCAATCCCATTTTTATAAAGCTTTGCTTCTGTGTCCATCGCGACTTTTGCTAAAAAAAGATTAGGACCAATTCCACAAGTAGCAGTAAGACCTGTTTTTTCTTCGATTGTTTTCAAAATTTCTTCTGCAAGTTCTTCATCCGTTTTATGATACATTTTTAAATAGTTCGTAACATCTAAAAAACATTCATCAATAGAGTAGATATGTAAGTCTTGGGTGCTTACAAAATCCAAATAAATTTGGACTACTTTCTTACTCATTTCTATATAACGACTCATTCTAGGGTTTACAATTGTATAAGAGATATCTTTTGGAATTTCATAAAGTCTTGTTCTTCCTTTAATTCCTAGATTTTTTAAATAAGGAGTGACAGCAAGAGTAATGGCTCCTGTTCCTTGACTTTTATTCGCGACCACGAGGGGAGTGAGAAAAGGATTTAAGCCTCGATCTACACATTCAACGGAAGCAAAGAAGCTTTTTAAATCAATACATAAAATATGACGAGAAATCTGGTTCATACAAAATCTCCTTTCAAAAACATTTGTTCGATATCATTGTAGCAAAAAAAGACACAAATTACAATTGGAAGATATTGGAAATAAAAAAGAAAGATGTTATTCTTTCCTTAGACCATCGATTCACGAAGTTTTCGAATTCTTGCAATATCAATTTCGGTGGTATTCGCGATATCCTCGTCACTTTTTCCTTTGGCTATCATTTTTTGGATAAGTTTGTTTTCACCACGTTCTTCTCCGATAGTAATCCCACGTTTTTCTCCGCGTTTTTCTCCGCGTTTCTCGCCAATAGCAATCCCACGTTTTTCAGCAAATTTTTCACACCATGAATCATGATCAAAATCATTGG
>CANPXO010000073.1 GCA_947586205.1 uncultured Bacilli bacterium | reverse complement strand
ATTCCAGCAACAGCTCGAATGGCAACAGCTTTTGTGGCTTTTTTAAATCCATCATCTTTCTGAGAAGTCACAGCTTTATAAAAATCAATGGCTCCAAATAATATAATAAGAATAGGAATAATGATTTTTAGGAATGTAATCACTACCCCAACCAACCTTGCTGGCTTTCTAAATTCTGGCATAGAACATATATTGTTCACATTAACAGAATCATCCACTTTATAATCTGGCTCTTTAGCACCCTCATTTTCATTAGGTGTTTGCTCTTCAGAAGGATTATTAGAATCTATGATATTGACATCTCCACCACTTCCATCATCAACTAAAACATTTATTTTTTCTGTATCTTTAAATGTAAAATTTACTGTTGTCCCATAATTATCACAAAAAGCATATAAAAGTTGATTGGATACTTGATATAAATCGTCATCCCATACATCCCCTCTTAAATTATTTAAATGAGTAGCCTCATAAATTTTAAAATTTACAATGTCTGATGGTGAAATAAAATATCTAGCATAACCTGTAGGTGAATCAAAATGAAATGTAAAATAAATACATTTTTTATTGTCGGAATCATTCCAATAAGAGTCATCCTTAGAAGGCAAAGTTACGCTACCTTTGTCAGTTATCACGTATGGATTTGTCATGCTTCCTTCTTTTTTTACTAAAGTACCCTCATTTAAATGTGCACCACCCGTAAAAAAGCTTTCTAATTCGATATTGTTAATATTCCACGTTTGGTTAGTAGAAATAGTATATAATATTTTTTTAGCATTTTTAAAAATTTTGTAATCATCAGAAGTAATCTCACCATAACTCACCAAATAAATTTTTGTATCATTTTCGTCTAAATATACCCCAAACCCTATTTCTGCTTGATGGTTCATATATTTATCACAAGAATTTTCATTTAAACATGCATATATACTAATGTCTATATCATATAATTTAGAATTATGTTTTTCAATATTTTTTAATAGATCTCTAAATGTTTCATTATCTTGTACTATGTCATCTAAATTTGCCACATCAACGCTAAAAGAATAAGAACTATTTGAAAAGCTAACATTCCAATCACTTTTGATAGCCTTTTCTATATATTGATTCACAAGCTTTACTGCTTCTTCTTTTGTCAAGGCTTGAATACAACTAGGACAAAAAAGAGAAAGAAATGTAAAAAATATTATATATTTTAATTTTTTCATAACATCAACTCGTCTTTTCCATTTTATTATACCAACTATTATTACAAAAAACTAGCAATTGTTTTTTTAATTATCAAATACTTTACATTTATCTGTATCTAAAATACAATTTTTACAATTTTCAAAAGAACTTTCATTCTTTCCATTTAACACATTATTCACAGTATCAAATACAAAATTAACAATAGTTGGTGCTAAAAAGATAATAATCCCAATCACGACTCTCAAAACAATACTTTTAGCATATTTTGGAGCTTCTTCTGGCTTACTAGAAACTATAATATTAAATAAATTTACAAATCCCATAATAATAATAATTGCAGGTACCAAAATTTTAAGAATAAATAATAGCAATCCTAAAAATTTTAAAGTACGCGCTACAGTTGGAGTATTACAAACATTGTTTAAATCAATATCACAATTCTCACCATTTTCCCCACAAAGCGGATCAGGATTAAAATCTTTACCAGTTGTATTAATCACTCCTGATTGTATCTGGGCTTGTTCCTTTTGATGATCATCAAAATATGTGATATCCTGATCATCTAAGTAACTAAAGCTAATCGTCTCCCCAGCATATTGATTGACACCACATATGGAATAAGTATTTCCTTGCACCGCTTGATATACATTGTCGTCTTCAGCATCTCTAAGCAAACCAGTTTGAAAAGTATTTACATAATTTTGCCACTTAATATTATTTAATATTGATTCATCACTTGCTTCAACGATATATCTTGCTACTCTAGAATTTGATACTTCGGAATAATCAAATTGAAAGAAATAACAATTTGCACTTTGCGTTTCATTTGGTATTGTAATCGTTTTATCATCTACCATAATAATATCAGGATTCTCCATGGTACCGATTTCATAATCTTCTAAATTATCATAGTTAAAACCACCATCACTTTTGTCAAAGGTTCCACTTTCCTCTAATTCTCCCCTATCACAATTAAAGAAAAACAAAATACAAGAATCTTTGGAAATGGAAAGATTATATCTAAAGCTATACGTACTCTGAAATATTTCGTGTAGTCCTAAAGAAATTTCACTTGCTTGTAAATAAGCACCATTTTCATCCCATAATAAATTCCATGGCCATAACAAACTATCGTTAGCATTCTCTGGACCCATTCTAATTGTTACACTCACTCCCTTATATTTTTCATCTAAATCCAGATTTATTCGATAGGAATATAAATTCGTGTCATTATTTAATGAAACTAACCACTCGTTATTTCTAAGTGCATTTTCCACTGATCCCTTTACAGCATTCACATCATCTTGATTGCTTGCTTTTACAGTCAAGGGGCATAATAGAAATAACAGTAATAAAATATATTTTACTTTTTTCATGTAGCTCACTCCGCTTCTAAAAAGATTATATCAATAAACATAGAAAAAAACTAGTAAAACTAGTTTTTCTTTACACTTTTTACCATGCTTGTTCAGCATAAATGGCACAATCACTACTTGGATCGTTAGGATTTGTAATACAAGATCTACATACTTGCCAATCTTCTTTTGCACTTTCGTTGAAGTTAGATATTAATCCCATAACTAAACTTACGATAGTTGGAATAAGGAAAATAACGACTGCTGAAACAGCTCTCATGGCTAAAGATTTTACTGCTTTTTTAATTTCATCATCTTTAGAACCAACCACTGCTCTTCCTAAATCTAACATACCCCAAATGATTAACAAAATCGGAATAACAATCTTAAAGATTAATAATGCAATTCCTACAATTTGCCATATGTTTGCAGTATTCGCGCAAAAGCCTAGTGTTTCACTTCCTGGTACAATTTCACCCATATAAATAACCTCCATCTCTTTCAACTAAAATAAGTATATAAAATTATCCCTTTCTTGTCAAATTCTTTCAATCAAATTTCTCAATTTTTGTAAAGTTTATGTCTATTTCTCGAATATTTTTTTCTTCTTTTCTCATACTAAGCTTGTGATGAATATGAAAAAAGAAAATTTAAAACAAAATTTATTATATTTTATTGAACATAGTACTTGTGCATTTACTTGTGTTTCTTATTTAAAAGAAATACTAGAAAAAGAAGGATTTCAAGAATTAGAAGAACAAGATGAATGGGATTTGAAAGAAGGTAGTTACTATGTCACTCGAAATGATGCTTCTCTAATTGCTTTTAAGATTCCTAAAAAGAAAGAAACATTTCATATTATAACAACTCACTGTGATACACCAGCCCTACTTTTAAAACCAAAAGGAGAAAGAATAAACGAGGGATATTTACAGTATAATATCATGCCTTATGGAGGCTTATTAAATTATGGATGGCTTGATCACCCACTCTCCCTAGCAGGTCGTGTATTTATCAAAAAAGGAAATAAAATTAAAAAAAGAATCATAGACTTTCAAAAAACAATGGCGGTTGTTCCAAGTGTGGCCATTCATCAAAATGATAAGGCAAATTCTAATTTAGATTTAAATATGCAAATGGACCTTCAACCTATCTTTGATATTGCCAAAGAGAAAGAGAATTGGTATAAGCTCATTGAAAGTGAAATTATAAAAGACAAAAACGAAACAATTTTAGATTATGATTTCTTCTTATACAATAATCAAAAACCTGAAGTTTTTGGTAAAGATGAAAACATTTTACTTTCTCCTCGTATTGATAATATCACGAGTGTCTCAGCATCATTGGAAAGTTTCTTAGAAAGTGATGCAAATCACATCAATGTCTTTTGTACATTCAATGATGAAGAAATCGGAAGCTTAACAAAAGAAGGTGCAGAAAGCGACTTCTTACTTGATTCTTTAAAAAGAATAGCTGGGGCTTTTGATATGGATATTGTAAGCACTTTATCTAAATCTTTTATCATTAGTTCCGATAATACCCATGCCGTTCATCCAAATCACAAAGAATTTATGGATGATACAGGATGTGCTTATTTCCATCAAGGATTCTCGATTGTAAAAGAAATTTCTTCCACGACAGATGCTTATTTTTCTAGTATTCTAAAACAAATTTGTGATGAGAATCATATTAAGTATCAAGATACAACAGCTAAAAATGATTTAGCTGGAGGTTCTACTTTAAGTGGCCTTTCTCTAAGACATGTCAGTGTCACATCGATTGATGTAGGTCTTCCAGAGCTTGCCATGCACTCTTCTATGGAAGTTTGTTCTTTAGTGGATTACTATTCTTTATATGAAATGATGAAATCTTTTTATAATACAGATATTATTGTAAAAGAAAATGAAACAGAAATTATACATCAAAAAAAGTAGGCCTCCCTACTCTTTTGTTTTTGTACTTTTCTTAGTCTTTGTATTTTTAGCTTTTCCTTCTTTTTTTGGAGTCTTTTCTTTTTCTTCTATAGTCTCGACTTCAATCACTTCTTCTTTTGATTGTGCATTCACCATTTCTACTTTAGTCCCTGCTACCATATCATGAAGACCTCTTCCATCTTGTCTAACTAATACCATAAATAAAGAAATATATAGTATAATAGATCCCACTAAATTAATGTTATTATAAACATCATAGAAGTTATCTCGACTCATCACATAAATGACAATTTGAAGCGCTATGGTAATCAAAACATTATTAAGTATTACCGTTCGAAGTAAAAAGTTCCAAACAGAGACTGGCTCTCCATCTTTTCCAACGACACGAATACGAAGTATTTTTTTACCAAGAGTTTGTCCATGATAAAAAGCTTGGAATACACCAAAATAAAGTAAAACACAAATAATATCAATAACAACATAATTGGTATTTAATCGATATAAATCATATTCGATTGGAATAGAGGCTTCTCTATACTCTTCTTCACTCATTTCCTGATTTAGCATCTTTTCACTTACTGTTGCAAGTTCTTCATATTTTTCAACATACGCATTTCGATTTGGATATAAGAACGGAATCATAGAGATAAATAGCACAATCGTAGATACAATAAACGTATCCACAAAATAAGCTCCTACTCTTCGAAAAAAAGTTCCTAACATATAATCACTTTCCTTTTTCAAAATTTATTCTACCACATTATCTTGCAAATAACAAATAAAGAAAGAATACATAGTAAATAATAAGTACAACCCATCCATTGATTTTTTGAATGTTATTCTCTTTTCTTTGAACTCCAAGTGCCATGGCTGCTAAGACTCCGCCAATTAGTCCCCCTATATGAGCTGTATTATCAATACCAGGCATCATAAATCCTAAAAGTAAATTAAAGAGAATGACAGGAATAATTTGACT
>CANPXO010000072.1 GCA_947586205.1 uncultured Bacilli bacterium | reverse complement strand
GTTCGAAATGTAACCAGCTTTGGTGCTTTCGTTGATATTGGCTTACATGATGATGGCTTAGTTCATATCTCAAAAATGAGCAAAAGTTTTGTCAAAAATCCTTCTGATATTGTGAGTGTCGGAGATATTGTCAAAGTTTATGTGAGTGAAATAGACTTAGAAAAAGGTAAAGTAGGTCTTTCCCTTATCAAAGAATAAAGTTATGGCTAATTTGGAGCTCATTCCAGATTAGCCATTTTTCGACCGATTTGGAGTTGACTCCAGATTTGACAAAAGCAAGATTTTATGGTAATCTATTCATAGAAAAAAGGTGAAAAGAATGCAATATAAAAGAAATATGGAAAAAATTTTTCATGAATATAACAAGATGTTTAAAGCTGTTTTAATTACAGGTCCACGTCAAGTAGGAAAAACAACATTTTTAAAAAACATCAAAGAAGATAACAGAAAGTATGTTACTTTAGATGATTTAGAATTAAGGAAGTATGCAAATCAAAATCCAAAACAGTTTTTAGAAGAGTATGCCCCACCCATTATCATTGATGAAATTCAGTACGCTCCAAGTTTACTCAGTTATATTAAAATTATCTGTGATAATACAGAAGAAAAAGGATTATTTTGGCTTACTGGTTCTCAAAAAATTGAACTTATGAAAAATGTAAGTGAATCTTTAGTAGGAAGAATGGGAGTATTAGAAATGAATTCTTTTACTTACCGTGAACTAAAGAAAAGCAATTATATTCCTTATGATTTAGAGGAACTTACCGAAAAAGAAGAAATGACCAAATCACAAATATTAGATAATATTCTAAAAGGTGGAATGCCAGGGTATTTATTAAATGAAATGAATCGAGAACTCTATTTCAAAAGTTATGTGAACTTATATTTAGAAAGAGATATTCGTGAATTAAAACAAATAGAAGATTTGAATGCTTTTTATGTCTTTTTAGTTTCTGTTGCATCTAGAGCATGTCAAATATTAAATTATTCTTCGATTGCCCAAGACTGTAAAAAAGATATTAAAACCATTCAATCTTGGATATCTATTTTAGAAGCAACAGGAGTAATAAAACTTATTTATCCATTAAGAAAAGAGGAATTAAAAAGAGTGACTTCATCTCCAAAAATTATTTTTCTAGATAGTGGATTATGTACATTCTTACTTCGTTTACATACTCATAAAGCTTTAGAAAGTTATACAAATTTTGGATTTTTATTTGAAAACTACATCATTTCAGAAATGATAAAAACAAATGATAATTATGGGCTTATGCATTCTTTCTATTATTATCGAGATAAAGATGGTAGTGAAATTGATTTAGTAATTCAGGATTTTGAGAATGTTTATCATCCTTATGAAATTAAATTTAGAGCAAATGTGGATGTCAGTATGATTTCTTCTTTTAAAAAATTATCTTCTTTAAATAATCTTGGAAAAGGGGGAATTCTTTGTATGGCAAAACAAAAAAAATCTTTAACAAATTCTCATGAAGTCATTCCTGTCTCTTCAGTTCTTTTATAATTTAAGTTTGTAAAGAGAAATACAAAAGTTAAAGCATTCTTAATATTTGAAAATAAAATGGTTGAATTCCTGATTATATAAACAATCCCTTAAAACAAAAAATAAGAACCGAATAAACCGATTCTTACCGTCCGCGATACCACGAACCCCAAGCAAATAAATTGCTTTTGACATCATTAATATAACGAAATATTATATATTTGTCAACCACTAAAAATTGTTTGAAATATGTGTAGGGGGCAATAAAATAATAAAAAGACAAAAATGAGTTAAAAGAATGCCAGATATCACATTTGAAATTGAAATGAAATCAAATTTAGAGCAATAAATGAAAAGTAGGAATTCTTTGTATGGCAAAACAAAAAAATCTTTAACAAATTCTCATGAAGTCATTCCAGTCTCTTCAGTTCTTTTGTAATCTGTGATATAATGAAATAGATTTAGGAATGGAGTAGTAAAGATATGAAAAAGGTAGTACCTAATTTTGTTATATTTTTTTTAAGTATAGTTTATTTTGAGTTTTTCTTTAAAATATTTACTCATCAAAGTATTTGGGAGATACACTGCGTGCTAATTCTTCTTTACGATTCTATCGTAGCAGGAGTTTTATCTCTTTTGAGTACTTTAGGAAAGCCAAAAGTTAACAAAGTTTTGTTTTACCTTTTTCTTCTTGTTTTAACCGTATGGTCTTGTGCAGAAGTTGTTTTTAAAAATAGTTTTCAAGTTTATTTTTCTCTTGCAACCACATTCTTTGCTGATCAAGCTATTTCTTTTTTAGATAAAGTGTTAGAAATTTTAATGGCGAATGCCTTATCTATAGGAGTTCTACTTATTCCAATTATTCTTGCATTTGTTTTCTCAAAACATATTTCTTTTCAAAAGACAAATTTGAAAAAAGTAGGAGTTTATTTTTTAGGAATGACTGTGAGCTATTTATGTTTCTATGGATTTCTAATCGATGCCAAAGAGGAAGATAACTCACCATATGAACTTTACTTTCATTTAGAAAATAATGCATTAAATAAAGAAACTTTTGGAATGTTTCCTGCAACTTTGATAGAAATTAGAAAAATGATCTTTCCAGCATCTCAAGAGTTATATCAGCCTGTGGTAGAAGAACCTGCCAAAGAAGAACCAGAAGAAGAAAAGCCTAAAACCTATGAACAAAATATTTTAGAAATTCCATTTGAAAGTTTAGCTGAGAGAGAAAGTGATGCAACATTAAAAGAAATGCATGAATATTTTGCTAAAGACATAGGAACCACTCAAAATGAATATACAGGAATGTTTAAAGGAAAAAATTTAATTCTGTTCATGGCCGAAAGCTTTAATTCTATTGCTGTGGATAAAGAACTTACTCCAACACTTTACAAACTTTCTCACGAAGGTTTTGTATTTGAAAACTTTTATTCACCAGTCATTTTAAGCACGATTGGTGGAGAGTTCCAAGAACTTACTGGCTTATATCCAAATCTATCCATGTTATCGAATGTTTGGCGAACAGGAAGAAATGTTTATCCATTTGGTTATGGGAAAATGTTTGAAGATGCGGGATATTTAGTACAAGCTTATCATGACCATAAATACAATTTTCAAAATCGTGATACTTATTTAAGGTCTTTAGGTTTTAAAAATTATACAGCATGCTTTAACGGTTTAGAGTCCAAAATCAATTGTAATCAGTGGCCTGAAAGTGACTTAGAGATGATAAGTGCTACCACCGAAGATTATTTAACAAGTGACAAACCTTTCTTTACTTATTATGTGACAGTGAGTGGACATATGAGTTACAACTTTTCTTCCAATGCCATGTCAAGAAAAAATCAAAAGTTTGTGAGTGACTTACCATATAGTACGGATATTAAAGCATACTTAGCAAGTAACATTGAACTTGATAGAGCTTTAGAAAAATTACTTGAAGACTTAGAAGCAAGTGGTAAGTTAGAAGATACCGTGATTGCTTTAGTTGCAGACCATTATCCATATGATATTTCTCTAGAACATATTAATGAAATTGCAGGAAACCGAGATAGTACGGTTGAAATTAACCGAAGTCACTTTATCTTGTGGAATAGTGAGATGGAAGAAACCAAGATTACCAAAGTTGGTGGAAATATGGATGTATTACCAACTATTCTAAATTTGTTTGGTTTAGACTATGATTCTAGACTTATTATGGGAAAAGATTTACTTAGTAATTCTTATGGTTTAGTCATCTTTGCAGATAGTAGTTGGATAAGTGATATGGGTCGTTACTATGCAAGTTCGAAAAAGTTTGTAGCTAATGAAGGAGTTGTTGTTCCAGAAGATTACGTAAAAAATATCAATCAAGTAGTATCAAATCGAATTCGATTAAGCAAATTAATAATAGAAAAAGATTATTATCGGAAAGTGTTAGGTGAATAGTATGTGTGGAATTGCAGGCTTTGTAGGAGAAGTGAAAAATCCTAAAAAAGTTTTAAAACAAATGACAGACCGTATCAAACATCGTGGACCAGATGCAGAAGGTTTTTGTGTGAAAGACGATATTGCTTTAGGACAAAGAAGGTTATCCATTATTGATTTAAAAAATGGAATTCAACCGATGTATACCAAAGATAATTCTTTAGTGGTTGTTTTTAATGGAGAAATTTATAATTACAAAGAATTAAAAAAAGAATTAAAAGATTATCCATTTCAGACAGAGTCTGATACTGAAGTATTACTTTATGGATATAAAGAATGGGGTAGTGACTTACCAAATCATTTAAGAGGTATGTTTGCCTTTGCTATTTATGATTTTGAAGAAAAAGTTTTGTTCTGTGCAAGAGACCCTTTTGGAATTAAACCTTTCTATTATTATGAAAAAGATGGAGTCTTCTTATTTGCTTCTGAAATCAAAGCATTTCTAGACCATCCTAATTTTGAAAAAAAATTAAATGAAAGAATTTTACCTAGTTTCCTATCTTTTAGTTTTACACCAACAACAGAAACATTTTTTGAAGGAGTATACCGTTTAGATGCAGGACATACATTAACATTGAAAGACCACAATATTGAGATTAATCGTTATTATAAGTTAGAGTTTCCAATTAAAGAAGAAGATTATGAGAAACAAGTCGATGAAATTACTGAAGTTATGGAAGATTCTGTCGAGCATCATATGATTAGTGATGTCGAGGTTGGTTCTTTCTTATCCAGTGGAATTGATTCTTCCTATTTAGTAACTCTTGCTAAACCTGATAAAACCTATACAGTGGGGTATGATATTCCAAGATATGATGAAACGAAGTATGCCAAAGATTTAACAAAAAAATTAGGAATTCAGAATAAAAACAAAAAGATTACCAAAGAAGAGTATATGAAAGTCTTAAATAAAATTTTATATCATATGGATGAACCAGCAAGTGATCCCGCGATTGTCGCTTTATACTTTGTTGCCAATTTGGCAAGTAAAGATGTCAAAGTCGTATTATCTGGAGAAGGTGCAGACGAATTTTTTGGAGGATATAATTACTATCGTGAAGAAGTGGATATGTCATTCTATAATAAAATTCCATTTTGTATTCGTCATGCCATTTCTAAGTTCTTTTCGTTTTTCCCACCAATGCGAGGCATTAACTTTTTAGTAAGACGTGGAGAGAAGCTCGAAGATTCATATATTGGAGTCAATAAAGTTTGGAGTGAAAGAGAAGTAAAAAAACTTCTTCGTATTCCCATTACTTTAACAAATCAAGAAATTACCAAACCAGTATATGACGAATTCGCGGGACAAAGTAACATTGTAAAAATGCAAGCCATTGATATTCACTTTTGGCTTATGAAAGATATTTTACAAAAAGCAGACCGGATGACCATGGCAAATAGTCTAGAAGGAAGAGTGCCTTTTGTTGATAAAGAAGTCTTTAAAGTTGCAAGCAAGTTACCTTTAAAATATAAAGTGACAAAAGAAAATACGAAAGTTGCTTTAAGAAGTGCAGCAGAGAAAGTGATTCCTACAGAAGCTTATAAAAAGAAAAAGCTAGGTTTTCCTGTTCCTATTCGTGATTGGATGAGAGAAGACGATGTGTATAAGACAATAGAAGATGCTTTTCATACTGAAATTGCTGAGAAGTATTTTGATACAAAGTATCTTTTGAAATTATTAGAAGAACATAAGGAAGAGAAGAAAGATAACTATCGTAAAGTATGGAATGTTTTCTGTTTTATTCGTTGGTACCAAGTATTCTTTGAAGAAATCTAAAATGTGTTTATTAAAAAAATATGTTTAAAAAATGTATTTAATAGTGTAGAAATGTTATAGAATTAC
>CANPXO010000071.1 GCA_947586205.1 uncultured Bacilli bacterium | reverse complement strand
TCTTGTTTTTACGCATATTTTGCTGGATCAGACTTATTAAGTATACAACTTCATTTTTAAAATTTCAAATGTTTTTTGACGTTTTTTGACGTTTTTTGACGTTAATTTAATTTTATTTTGTAATTATTGGAGTCTAAAAAATAATCCCGATTTAATTCTGTAAATAATGTTTCTAGATAAGTTATTCTTGAAAAATTCTCTTGACTTTCAATCGCTTCTTTTATTAACACTAATATTTGGTCATCTCTATATATTTTTAAATAAAAATCATACATTCTTCTTAATAATATATAATAATTGTAATCTTGATATTCAGAATGATTTACTATTTTTTCTTCGGTACGTTTGATATTATTTTCTATACCAAGTAAATCTAATAAAACTTGATTTTTGGAAAGAAAAATCGGTTCTTCTTTCTCATAAAAGATACTGTCATGTTCTAAATTTTTGATTTTTAATAAAGTAAGAAGCTCTTGAATAAAGTAAAGTCTTTTTGAATTTTCTTTGGCATAAAGGGCTTCTAAAAACACGCTTAAAAAAGATTCGGAAGGTTTTTTTAGAAAACAATTTTCTCTTTTATAAACATATTCTAATTTAAAAGGATTAATATAAGATATTCTATTTACATAAAAATAAGATGCTCTTATCATTTCTAAGAGATTATAATACCAATAATCTTTCTCTCTATTTGATTCCATATCTAAGAAATTTTGATAAAGGTCTTTTATTTTATTGACTTTGTTTCTAGATAAGTCTCTTTTTTTACTTTTTAATTCTGAACAGTCTAGGTATCTTAAAAAATCTACAAAAGTATTTTCTTTATCTTTTAAAATGTAATGGTTATTTTTTATAGCCTCAAAATAATAATTGTCCTTCATGTGGAAATCTTGTAAAAAAAAGAAAAGTTGTTGTAAAGAAAAAATGCTTAAATCAAATTTTGTATGATGGTACATTTTTCCCATGCGATAACTATGAGAACGGTCGTCTATTATAAAGATGTCTATGTCACTTGAAGGTGCAGAATATTCTGTGATTCGACTTCCATAAATGACAATGCTTAATATGTGGAAATTTTCTAACATATGATTTTCTTTTAAAAAAGAAATAATCAGTTCTTTTTCTTCTATTGATAGCATAACTCTCCCTTTCTTTGCATTGATACTATAATTTATAATTATTTTGATGTCAATCTTTTTTTGATTTTTTCTTTTCCTTTCTTTTTCTTATTTTTATAATTTGAAATTTTGGAAAAGCATTTTTGATATGTCTATATAAAGATGTATTTTTTTCTAACCAACGAGTGACTCTTTTTTTGATAACTTCTGTATTGTCTACTCTTTGCTTTTTAATCTCCCCTTTTATTTTATTCATGACTTCAAAAGAAATGATATTGTCTATTAAGTATATGAGTAGAAATAGGATTGTAAAGACAATTTGCAACCAATAAGGAAATAGATTTAGAAATGAAATGGCTATTGGATTTAAAATATATATGATTAATGTTCCTAGAATTCCAAACGGAACCATGGTTTCTAAACAAATACGACCATTGATGTTAAATTTTTTACTCGAGTAATCCCACCATCTTGCTTTAAAAAGTTTTTCCATAAAATAGGAAGTAAAGTATTCTATTAAAGAACAGATTAAAATAGATTTTAGAAATACGGCTAGGATATCTCCTTTGTTTCCTACAAGTAATAAGATGAGTAAAACTCCATATCCATAGATTGGACATATAGGACCAATGAGGAAACCACGGTTTACAAATCGTCTTTTGTTAATGAATTGCAATGTGACTTCCATAAGCCATCCTAAAAACGAATAAATAAAGAAAAGTAAGATGTATTGTATTATTTTTTCCATATTGTGCTCACCCTGATAACATTATATCATGAATTTATTTATTTGCATAAAAAGGATATTTTCATTTATTTTTTGCATATAATAAGTATGATGAGGGTTGCAAAATGATTGACTTTAGTCCCCATTTATTGTATATTATTTACACGGAGCCGTAGCCAAGTGGCTAAGGCGTGGGTCTGCAACACCCTGATCACCAGTTCGAATCTGGTCGGCTCCTCCATTGACGTTTCTGTTCGAACTATTCGAATGTATAAATATATTTCATCTCTAAATGGAGATGATTTTTTGATGAAGCGAATGAGTTGAAAATAAAAATTTCTTCTAATACAATACTAATGGAATTGTAAATATCATATAAAAGTAGAGACGTAAAGTCTTTTATGAGAGTAAAAGACTCGAAATAGGACAAGTATTGCAACAACTTTGTGAATGGACAGAAATCAAAATCATAGAAGTAGAAGTATGTCCAGATTACATACACATGTTAGTAGAAATCCGACCAAATATAGTGTATCAAGTGATGGAAATTTTGAAAGCAACAGTAGTCTTATGATATATCGAAAATGGGCAAACATGCGATTTTTGTGTAGGCTTATTATATGAATACTGTTGAAAAAAACACAAAAAATCAATTGAAAGAAGATTAGCTAAGTCATCAAATGACATTTGAAGATTTTTGACCCTTTTGAAAGGTAGCAAGTAAAAGGTACAACTGACAGTCGAAACAAGCCACTTTAGTGAAGGCCAGTAAAAGAGCCTTTTAGTCGAAAATTAAAACCACTCACTGTGTTAGTGATAATTTATCTGAAATTCAATTAATCAAAATTAAATAGGCTTTTGCACTGCAAATTAGGGAAAAATTACAACATCTACCTAAAAAAATCAAATTATTGTGATATAATTGATTTAGGTGATGAATATGAACAAATTAATTGAAGAATACAGGAAACTAGCAGTTAATAATTTATTTACAGTAAGATCATTTGTTGGAGTGTGGCCAATTTGGAAAGAACACATTAATGAAAAGATGAAAAATAGAAGTGTTGATGAACTAACTGATTTAGGAGCTCATTTAAGCGAAATATTTAAATCAACTAGTTCAGGAAGAAACCAATCATCAGTTTCTTCTGGTGGAACAATATGGGAAAATCTTGTATGTTGGTATCTTAATCTATGTGCAATTGGAACAAGAACTGTGGTGGTAAGACCTGTTGCTGGGGTACTACCTCAAACTATCAAAGATGCTATCACTGTAAATTATGGAAGTTTTATTTCAAATACTGAAGCTGATATAGTAGCTATTACTTTTTCAGATGAAAGTGAAGAAAACTATGAAGTTAAAGAAGACGATTCGGTAGTTGACAAAATAAATGATTTTATAACATTTCATTTTGACAAAATAGAAATAAATATTATTCAATGTAAAACAAATTGGAATGATAATGCTCAAATTCCAATGCTATGGGATATGATTTATAAAGTTAGAACATTCGAAAATAATAATATTACCATTGGCAGAAATAATTTTTCAATTAAGGATTGTAAAAGGTTTACTTATTCATTTGTAACTGTTCCTACTGTTAAAACAAATGGATTAACTACTAATTCAGTAGCAGTAAAAAGAGTCTCTAATCTTTCTGGTGGTGTATATTGGGGAAATCCTACAAAATCTGGTGTTGCTCAATCTTTAGGAGAGCTACCTTCAAGAGTATTTTTTGGGTATCAAAACATAAATGCTAGAAATGTTTTAAGAAATGAACTTAAAAATATAGACACTAATTATAAATATTTTAAAATATAACAAGGTTACTAATTAAAGTGCCTATTTTTTTTGTTTAAAGCTTTTATAATTTCAACTGCTATTGCTTTAGCTAATAATGGCGGAACTGCATTTCCTACTTGAGTGTATTGTGGAACTTCAAGTTTTCTTCTTGGACCACCTGTTGTTCTTTTTCCTAAAAATTCAAAACTATCATCAAACGATTGAACTCTAGCCATTTCTCTAACAGTTAATGTTCTGTTTTCTGTTGGATGTATAAAATCATCTGGTAAAGTTACCATTGTTGGACTTGGCATACTATATTTTAATCTTTTTCTTATCCCTTTTTTAGTTAGAAGATTATTAATGTCCTCTTCTTTTAATCTTTTTCCTTTAAACATCTTAATTATTGTTTTTTCATCCATATCATATTTTTTGGCTAAATCTTGAATAATTGCTTCTTTGCCATTTAAATCTATACCAGAAGATTCTATTCGTTTTTTTAAATCAAATGTGGTTTCCCCTTCATTGTACAATGAAAATCTTTCAACAATTAATTTTGTATGAGTAGATAGTTCATTATTAAATATAATTGATTTATCGTATTTAACATCTTTACCATCAATAGTTTTTGTTCTTCCCTCCTTACATTCTTTCGCAAAAGAACTCACTTTATCTGGATTTAATAAATCGTAAATAGCTTCTTTTAAAGTAATCTTCTTTGATTTATTAGAAGTTGGAAATTGAGGTTTTGCACATACAGGCAAATATGCTATGAATATCATTCTTTTTCTATTTTGAGGGACGCCAAAATCTGAGGCATTTAAAAGCTTAGGACTAATAGTATTATATCCAATTTTTTTAAATTCTTTTTCAAGAATTGCAGGTGCTTTATCTTTTTTATATTGTTCACCATCTAATCCAATAAAACCTTCAAATACTGTATCAAGAAATCCTTCTACATTTTCCATTACAACATATTTTGGTCTTACGTCATTTATAATACGAATATATTCTTTAAATAATTTGTTTCTTGGATCTTCGGCATTTCTTTTTCCTGCACGACTAAATCCTTGACATGGAGGTCCACCAAAAATTGCATCTATTTCTATTTTCTTTTTACCTTTATATTCTTCTATTTTTGATATTGAATCAAATATTTCTTTAGCATCTAAATCTCTAATATCCTTACATGATTCATAAGTGTTTTTTTTATGATATAAACCTAATTGCTCATGTCGGTGAATATATGTTTTCATAGCATCTTTACTAATATCATTTGAATATATTATATGAAATCCAGCTTGAATCATTCCCTCACTCATTCCACCAGCTCCACAAAACAAATCTATTGCAATTGGTTTTTTCATATCATCACCTCCTCCGTATATATATAATATCAAAATTAAAAGCATAAGTCCAGGGTTTTGATAAAAAATTTAAAATAATTATATATAGAAGTGAAACACTATAAATAGATATTTATTTGCAAGTTTTGTTTTTGCACTTGAAGATGAAGAAATGATAGAAAGAATTTTAATTCTTTTTGCACAACACTCAGGTTTATAAAATAAATAATGTTCTTTTGCTTCCTTTTCTTAAAGACATTTATGATTCACGATAATCTTCATAACTTACTTTTGTTCCGAGTTCAGTCATAAACAGTAAAAAAAGATAATAGAGAGCACACTCTGGTTTTTTTAGTCATCTAACCCACTTGTCAAAATCATATTTTTATGGTATTATGAATATGTCAAGGAAACTTGCATAAAATAAAATGGAGCACCCATATTCGCTTTGTTGGGTGTTGCCAAAAATTGGTTTCCACCTAAATCATTGCTGAGTTAGGTGGGTTTCTTTTATATTAATACTATAAAAAGTAAAAATAGCAAAAGGAAAATAATTATTACTTGAGATAAAATTAGAAAATCTTTCTTGTTCATAAATACCGCCTCCCTTCTTTTTAAGAAGCTTGGCTCCACCACCCAACTTATGGAATGCTCTAACTAAATAATATCAAGCTTTTGTTCTGAAGCCAATAATGATAAAATTCATTATTTTTTATTTTGTTAAATCGATTTTTTAGAAAAGATTTTATAGGAAATCATATAGGAAATGCCATAAAATAAAACGTTTAAGAAAAGACAAATAATAGGAGAAACTTTAAATAAATGGAGTAAATCTAACTCTTGATAGATTCCTGGAAATAAGAGTAACAAAAGTCCTCCTA
>CANPXO010000070.1 GCA_947586205.1 uncultured Bacilli bacterium | reverse complement strand
TACTTGAAAAAATACAAATACAATACAAAGCAAATATAATTACAAATAGTAAAATTAATATAATAAATAGCATATTCTTTTTTTTCTTCCTCTCTAAACCTCATAATTATGAGAGAGTTCTTTATTTAATTCGTCATAAATTCTTAAAGCCATTGTTTCAAAAGCAAACCATGAAAGTTGTTGTTTATTTTCACTTTCTAATATATCGGGATCTGTATCATCAAATTTATCTCCAAGTATTTGAGCTGGAGATAATTGGAATTGATTTACTAAGTCATTGATTTCATCTTGAAATTGATTATAAAACTGATCTGTATCTTCATAATAAATAAGAAAAGGTACAGAACCCGATACACAACCAATTTGATATAATCTTTCCATGTCTTTTAAAAAGTCTTCTGGCAAATCATATTCAGAAGATTCATTAATGTAATAATTTAATACATATTCGTATAATGAATTATCTTTCTTATCTTTTTTTAAAGATTCTAAAATTTCTTTTACTTTATTCATCATCTTCCCCCTTAAAATTTATATATTTCATAATATCCATCCGAACCCCATTTTCGTTTGTTAAACCTAAGTGTAAATGAGGCCCATTTGATAACCCTGTAGTAGAAGTCTTTCCCAAGTAAGCACCTTTTTCGATTTTTGTCCCCGGTTTATATAAATACGGAACACTTCCTGCTTGAATATGTAAATAAGAAACATGATTCTTATCTAAACAACGAACTTCAATATAGTTTCCAGTTGCATTATGGGAATCTTGATATGGCAAATCATTTGCCTGTGTAACCACATTTTTTTCAATTACTCCATCACACACAGAATAAAATTCTGTTCCAGTAGGTACTGCTAGATCCCAACCACTGTGATAATTTACACGTTCTTGTTCTTCTTCTGGAAGTCCTAAATCAACATCTCTATTTTCAAAAACAATGGATGTAACTGTAAAATCGGTTTTTAATGGAAAATCATAAGGTAAATGTTGGAAGGATTCACTTTCTTCTTCTATCTCTGTAATATCAAAACCATTGGGGTAGCATAAATTTAATGCTTCAATTAAAATGTTATTTTCGTTTCTACCACTTTGAATTGTATATTCTGGAAGACTTGTATTTTCTTTGAAATTTTTACACAAAGTTTTTGTTGGAATCATCTGTTTATGCTCTTCATCCAAATTATTCAAATAAGCATTTTCCCATTCTTCATCTGATAATAAAGTGATATCTAAAACATTATAAGTTCTTTGTAAATAAAAAACTAATCTTTCCAAAGATACATATCCTTTACTAAGAAGATATTTTGTTACAATTTTTTTATATCTACTTGCATATAAATTATTATTAATGACACCAGAAGATCCTCTCATATCTGGAGTAATTTCTGTATTATCTTCATAATGAGCAATTCCTAAGACTACTGCAGCAGGAACCATGAGTAAACTAAAAATGACTACAATACTAGCAATTAAGATTCCAAATATTAAAGGTTTAGCTTTCTTCATCAGAATAATCCTCTATTGGAATTTCATCGCTTTCACCCATATAATATTGTTGTAAAGGTGTTGCAAAAACATTAATACGAAGGCGATTTTTATTAGTGATATTTAATAAAAATTGTCCTTGGGAACAACGACTTAAAAATGTTTTTTGAGTTTCTGTAAGTGGTGTGTTAGAGTATAATTTCTTAATTGATTCAATATCCGTATCTTTAAGCATACCTGTAATTTGATATTGGCAATTATTAAAAATTGCTGAAGCATGTCTTAAAATATCGGTTCGACTTGTAAAGTCATTGGGTTGTTGACTAGCAATAACAATTCCTAATTTGTATTTTCTAGCTCTACGATTTAATTGATCGAAATACTTTAATAAAGTAGGATTTTCTTCATCAATATAATTATGAAATTCATCTAATACAATTAACATTTTTTGTTCTTTTTTAGTCGCCTCATTTTTCTTTTTATTATCAATGATTTCATTACTTAAATAGGTTAGTAAATTAATCATTTGTGTATTAATAAGTCGGTGGCTTGAATTAAAGAGTAATTCTTGCAAATTAAAAACGACTAAATTATTACTTAAATCAATTGTTGTGATTCCATTAAATAAGTTTCCATCCTGCCCAATTACCAATCGTTTTAGCAATACTTCAATATTTACTAAAATTTTTTCTAACTCTGGATTTTTATTTCTTTTTTGTTCCTCTAGTAAAAAAGCATATAAATCAGAAAAAATTGGATAATCACTTGCTTTCTTTTGCTCAAATTCTTCAAAAGTTGTTTGCTTACTAATTCCCCGACTATTGTAAAATTTTTCTACAATATCTAATAAAACAACAAGTTCTTTTTCTGTAATGTCTTCAAAAACATTTGTAAAAAAGTTTTCTAAAAAGCCTAAATGTTTCCCAAGAATGGTTCCTTCCTCTTCATCTGATAATACATATCGAACTTGAAGTGGATTGATTAAACTTCTACTTGCTAAATTAATATATTCTCCCTCACATCTTTCACATAATTTTTGAAGTTCGTTTTCAATATCAAATAAAAAGAGTTTTGTACCTCGAGCATATTCATTCGTTATCAAAAGTTTTAATAAATAACTTTTTCCAGAACCACTTGTTCCCAAAACACTTAAATTATGATTTGTACGATTTTTATTCAAATAGAATGGATCAAAAAATGTAGGAAGTCCATAAGCAGAATCTTCTCCAATAAGCCATCCTGTAGAATCATTATGATAATTTTCAGTAAAGAAAAAAGCACTTGCTAAAGTCATGGTTGGTAAAAACATTTGATAATTTTGAAAAGATTTATCTGTTAAATCATAGCTTTGCCATGCTTCCATTTGCCTCATTTTAGGAATATCTATCTTAATTTGATAAAGTTCGGCATTCTTCTTAATTTCTTTTATAATATCCTCTCTTGTTTTTTTATCTCCACTTATTGCTAGTACAATGGAAACTTCTTTAATCTTTTCATCATTAGAAGAGATTTGCTCAATAAGTAATTTATAATTGTCCATGAGTGATTGCATTTCTGTAACATCACTTAAATTTTTTGTCGAATTATAATCTGCTAAAACCGCTTTAAAACTACTATTTAATACATCTAGTAATTTATACTGATCTATTGATTCATTCACAGTTACGGAAGCCTTCACATTAGGAAGATTAATAATTCGGTCTAAAAAACCTTGTTCAATAAACAAAGGATAATTTTTTATCGTTACCATTTGAATTTCTGTATCATCAAATTTTAAAGATGATATTTGCTCTTTGATACTCATTGGAGCCACTAAATCGATAAAATCATAATAAAGAATCTGATCTAAGTTATTGTTTGAAAAATACATATTTGCTAATATTTTTATGATATTTTTCTTATTTGTGATTTTCTCTGTATCTATTTTTGGAACAACTAGATTGCAAGCGGTTTCAAAGTCTTCTTCAAATTTTTCTAATTCTACTTCATTCTTTGCTAAAATAGCAAAGTAATAAGAACTAGAAGAGGTCATATTTTCTTCTTCTATTAAATCAATAAATTTTTTATTATTGATTAAAATCTTTTGTTGTACATTACTTGTACTTTCTTCAATCAATTGCTGATAAGTTTCTTTATTTCCATTTAAATTAATTTTTTCATCAAACTTGTATGCTTTGATTGTAAATGGTAATCTATAAAACTTCGATAGTGTTTGAAAAAATAACGTCTGTTCACTTGGATTTGTTAATGATAAATCAATTGGATTGACTTTATACAAAAAGGCTACCTGACCTGTTTTTAATTGTATAATTCCATTTTCTTTTACTTCCAAAACATTGGTAAACATTTGAGAATTTTGTATTTTCTTTTTTAATTTTCCACAAGATAAATAATTCTTTTTTATTTTTTGTTTCATTTTTTCTACATTGTTTTTTTCTTTTATTTCTTTTTTTGCTATAAACGTAATAAAACCCCCTTTAACCTTTATAAAAATAATAATTTTTACCTTTTTTTAAAAATGTCATAAACAAGAGAAACAATTGATAGGCTCGCTTGCATTTACTGAAATCTACAGGAATAAAAGACATAATTCCAATAGCAAGAACTACAAGAGAAACTGTATAAAATCTACATAAGAAAACAACAGTAAAAAGAAGTATAAAAAAAGCTCCAATAAACAAATCTTTTAGTTCCAATTGAAATAGCCCTAAATTTCTTCTTACACTTTGAAGTGTGATATACATCCTTTATTCCTCCTTCTTTTCTTTTTCTTTTACAGTATTTTGAATACTTACTTTGGGATGATATTTATTATTCATTTTATTTCCTGAATTTCTAACATTTCTTACTGCATCTCCCAGTCCTTGTTTTACTTGGGAAACACCACTTTTCATTTGAGATAGCCCTTCTTTAGCAGAATCAAAACTTGCTTTTCCTGTTTCATAATTCCATCTTTTTCCTAAATTTTGCATTTTATTTTCTGCTTTTTGAAGCAATCTTTCACCTTTCTGTTGTACTTTTGGATTTTCGCTTCGTGTCATTTCTTCTGCTTTCATAGCACGTCCTACTTGTCTTCCAAGTTTTGCATTATACAAATTGGATAATGTTTGTTTTCCAAGTGGTATGCTACTAATTCCAGCACGTGCAATACCCATTGTTCCTTCTCCAAAACCTTGAGCCACTTTCCCAATTCCTTTACTACTTGTAAATCCTCCCGAAGCAATTTCTTTTCCAGTCGTTCCTAATTTCATGCCGACATGACTTGCTGTCATTAAACCACCTTTGATTCCACTCATCGCCATAATCATATCTCTACCATTATTCGCTGAAACATTTTCACCAATAAAACGATTCAGAGCAGAACTTCCAGTTAATAGCATCATTGCTGCTCCAATATACAAAATACTTTGTGTAACCGTTTTCGTAAAATAACTCATAGAGTTAATTACATCACTATTTTGAATAACATCAAAAATCAATGTAGTTAGTCCAATCATTAACATCATTGCTCCAGCTTGTAAAATTAGCGATGTAAGTTGCTGATAAAGTGCTGATCTCTGTTCTTTTCTACCAACACTTGTACCAATAATGACAGGTGCGATAACCATTAAGAAAATGATTTCAATTTGTCTTTTTCCTAGCATAATGACTGCAAAAGCAATACAATAAAGAAAAATTATGCCAATTACAATTCCAAAAAAGAAGTTATAATTAAAAGCATAATCTTCATTTCCAGCCCAGAATCCTTGATTTTCTATTTTACAACGGTAATTAAATGCTCCAGCATCAACTATCTGACTTACATTTAGATTTTCATTTCGGATAACTGTTTCAAAATCTTCCATAGTATTGATTCCAGTAGTATTAGTAATACCTTCTAATTGTTCTTTTAAATCTTGTACATTTTTTTTATCATCATCTTCTGACCCTTGTCTTCTATAACAAGCATCATTTATTTGAAGATATGCACTTTGCATTTTCTCACCTATTGAAGATGTTGATGTATTAAAAGAATTATAAATTGCAGAAGATAAATTAATTCCTAAATTAATAGATGTATTAAATAAAAAATACACACAGCAAATTAAAAACCCACATTTTACAATTTCTTTAATTGTTTCAAAGAGTGGTTGCTCACTCTGTTCTGCATCCATAACACGGAAACTAACTTTCCATATTGAAAATAATAGCAATAATAAAAAAGCCAAGATAAAAAAGGCATTAAATATTTTTGTAAAAGGTGCATTCTCTATATTCTTAAGTGCTTCTATCATATTTAATCCATTCACTTTATTCGCTACATCAAACAAAACATCAATAGTAGAATAAATGAGTTTGATAATAGAAACACCTAAACCACGAAAAATATCAATAACACTAAATTTTATGTCACTGACAATACTTAATGTTAAAAACATACTATTGCCCCAATGTATCTATTACAAAATTGATTAAGGATGGTACTAAAATTAATACTGCAACACCTACTA
>CANPXO010000069.1 GCA_947586205.1 uncultured Bacilli bacterium | reverse complement strand
AAACGTATTTATGAGGAATTTTTAAAAATTCCAAATGAAAGTCTTGCAAAAAAACATTTACATAGAGAAGAAGAATCAAAAGTATAAAAGAAAGAAGGGGTATTATGCCAAAGAAAAATGGGTTTATATTTGTTGAAACAGTTATTGTTACTTGTGTACTTCTTGCATCTTTAATGGTTATTTATAGTTTATATGTTACATCGATTAATACCGAATCTCGGTATACTCGTTATGATGATCCAGCCAAGTTATATGAATCTTATTATTTGTCAAAATATTTCCAAAGTTTTGATTTTCGTTATCTCATTCAAAATTTAAAAGATCCTTGTACTTATACTGATCGAAATCAGTGTTTAAATGAGAGTACATGTAACTGGAATTCTGCGAGCAGTTCTTGCAAAAAAAGTTATCATTATGAACTTATATGGCAAGGAAGAAGTGATATTTTTGGAAATTTATATGCAAAAGAAGCTGTGTTCTTTGATTCGTTATGGAGTTCTCTTCATATTAAAAATATTTATCTGATTTCTTCTGATGTTTCAAATATTACACGATGTAGTGGGGATATTTATAACCAATATCAAGCTATTTGTGATAATGAAAGCTTAATGGGTTATTTAAATACTTTAGATGATGGGAATACCAATGAGTATTATATGATTTTTGAGTTTGAATCCCAAAGAGATGGAAAGTCTTGTGTCAATAATTCTGGATGTCTTGGATACTATGCTTATATAAAGGTGAGTGATATATGATGAATAAAAAAGGAATTACTTTAGTTGAAATTGTGATTAGTGTTGCTTTAATCTCTGTTGTGATGCTCTTTTTATTTCGGCTTCTTACAGATATGCAGTATGAAAGAGATCATGCGTCTTATGCCAAATCAAATCAACAAGTAAGAGCATCTATTATGGAACATATTCAAAATGATTTTCAGAATCTTGGTCTTCAAAGTGTTACACTATCTGAAGATAAAAAAAGTATTCTTTTTGCTTTTCAAAATAGTGTATCTAAAACACTCAATCTTACTGAGCATTCTTTAACATATGCAGATGAAGAGACATGGGAGATGAAAAAAGATAATGATGATACTAAAATTGATATAGGAAATGTTGAAGTGAAGAAATATTTTCCAGATCCTTCTTGTAATGACTTATCGAGTACTGGAAATTGTTCTACTTATGCAAGTTATCATATCATTATTCCTGTTGTGACAGGGTTAAATACAAACGTCATTGATGATATTGAACTTTTTTATATTGGACTTGCTTCGAAAATGAGTTAAAAAAACTTTCCTTAGATACAATTGTATGATATTATAGAACTGGTGGTAAAAATGTATAGTTATATGAAAGGGTTTGTAACAGAGCAAGAAGGAAATTATATTGTTTTAGAGTGCTCGGGAATTGGATATAAAATTTTTGTGTCGAATCCATTTGAATATAAAACCGAAGAAGAACAAAAAGTTTATTTGTATCAACATATTACCGAGGATTCTGAAACTCTTTATGGATTTGCAAGTGTGGAACAAAAAGATTTGTTTTTGAGGCTTATTAGTGTAAAAGGTGTGGGGCCTAAACTTGTGATGCCTATGCTTGCCACAGGAAGTGTTACAGGAATTATTGATGCGATTGACAGAGAAAATATTCTTTATTTAAAGAAATTTCCGAAGATCGGGGAAAAAGTGGCAAGACAAATCATTTTGGATTTAAAAGGAAAACTTGCCAAAACAGAAGAAGCTAGTATTGGGGGATTCGATGAACTCGTAAGTGTCTTAGAAGGACTTGGTTATAAGTCTCAAGATATTAAAAAAGTGTTACCAAATATTGATGGAAAGAAACAAATTGAAGAACAAGTAAAAGATGCATTAAAATTATTATTAAAATAATGACTTGGAGTGATGATGATGGAAGAAAATATTTTAGATGAAAGGGCTTTGGAAAGTGATACGTTTGAAGCAAATATTAGGCCTCAAAGTCTAGCTGAATATGTGGGACAAGAAGAAATTACAAGTAATTTAAGTGTTTTTATTGAAGCAAGTAAAATACGGAATGAATCTTTAGACCATGTGTTACTTTATGGACCTCCTGGTCTTGGAAAAACAACTCTTGCCCATATTATTGCAAATGAGCTTGGAGTGAATATTAAAACGGCAAGTGGTCCTTCTCTAGAAAAAAGTGGAGACTTAGCTGCAGTTTTGTCAACTTTAGAGCCTGGGGATGTTCTTTTTATTGATGAGATTCATCGGATGCCTAAATTTATTGAAGAAATTTTATATCCGGCGATGGAAGACTTTGAACTCGATCTAGTCATTAACAGTGATGGAAAAAGTCGAAGTTTAAAAATTGATTTGCCTCCTTTTACTTTAGTCGGCGCGACCACAAGAGCAGGAGATATTTCAAGTCCTTTAAGAGATCGTTTTGGAATTGTTTCCAAGTTACAATATTATTCGGAAGAAGAGCTTTTAAAAATTGTGAAAAGAACAAGTCGTGTGCTTGAAATGCCGATTGAGGAGAGTGCTGCAAGACTCATCGCGAAGAGATGTCGAAAGACTCCAAGAATTGCGAACCGCTTATTTAAGAGAATCCGAGATTTTGCATTAGTTGGTGGGTATGAAATTGTGACTCTTGAATTAGCTGAGAAATCTTTGGAAAGATTAAAAGTGGATGAATTTGGCCTTGATGCCATTGATTTAGAATATTTAAATAGTTTAATTACGAAGTTTAATGGGGGCCCTGTTGGCGTAGAGACCATCGCAACGAGTATTGGCGAAGAAGTATCAACGATTGAAGATGTTGTGGAACCTTTCTTACTTCAAGAAGGATTTATTAAAAGAACACCAAGGGGAAGAGTTGCTGAAGAAAAAGCCTATGAGCATTTAAAAATTGCTCATATGGGGACTTTATTTTAGGAAGTGAAGAAATGAGTACAGAAGATTTTAATTATGATTTACCAGAAGAGCTCATTGCTCAGACACCTTTAAAAACACGGAGTAGTTCCAAACTTTTAGTGATGGATCGTGATACAGGAGAGCTCGAGCATCGTTATTTTGAAGATATCACTGAATATTTACATAAAGGAGATGTCTTAGTTTTAAATGAAACCAAAGTGATTCCAGCAAGACTTATTGGAACAAAAGAAGAGACGCAAGCTACCATTGAACTTCTTTTATTAAAAGAACTTGGGGATGATACTTGGGAATGTTTATCAAGACCTTTTAAAAGATTACATGTGGGAACGAATATTACTTTTGGAAATGGTTTACTGGTAGCCACGGTTACAAAGAAAAAAGAAAGTGGAATGGTGGAAGTCAAATTTTCTTATAAGGGAATCTTTTTAGAAATTTTAGATCAGTTAGGAGAAATGCCACTTCCTCCTTATATTCATGAAAAATTAGAAGAAAAGGATCGTTATCAAACGGTGTATGCGCGAGTGACTGGAAGTGCTGCTGCTCCAACAGCAGGACTTCATTTTACCGAAGAATTACTAAAAAAATTAGAGAATCAAGGAGTAGAAATTGTGAAAGTTTTACTTCATGTGGGACTCGGTACATTTCGGCCTGTCGAAGTTGAAGATGTTACCAAACATGAGATGCACAGCGAGTTTTATCAAATGAGTAAGGAAGCTGCAGACGCCTTAAATTTAGCTAAAAAAGAAAAAAGAAGAATTATCGCGGTTGGGACAACGTCTACAAGAGTCTTAGAAACAGTCATGCAAAAATATCATGAATTTCGGGAATGTGAAGGAAACACGAATATTTTTATTTATCCGGGGTATAAATTTCTTGCTATTGACTGTTTGATTACCAATTTTCATTTACCAAAAAGTACTCTTGTAATGTTAGTGAGTGCTTTCTCTAAAAAAGAATTTATTTTTCATGCTTATGAGGAAGCAATCAAAAGACATTATCGTTTCTTTTCCTTTGGAGATGCGATGTTTATTGAAAGAAAAACTCTGTGATGTAAAATTCATGAGAGTTTTTTATTTATCTTGATGTCAAGAATATTGTTTTATGATATAATGATAATGTTTTAAGGAGTGATACTATGCTTGAATTTGAAGTTTTAAAAAAAGAACAAAAAACAAATGGAAGACTTGGTAAAATCACTTGGAATGGAAAAGAGTATATGACTCCGATGTTTATGCCTGTGGGAACCCAAGGGACAGTGAAAACTTTAAGCCCAGAAGAAGTGAAAGAAACAAATGCTGGGATTATTTTAGCAAATACCTATCATTTATGGTTAAGACCTGGAGAAGATGTTGTGAAGTCTGCTGGAGGGCTTCATAAATTTATGAATTATGATGGACCTATTTTAACCGACTCTGGAGGATTTCAAGTCTTTTCTCTTGCCCGACCTAAAGATATTTCAGAAGAAGGAGTTGTATTTAAAAATCAATACAATGGTGATAAGTTATTACTCACTCCTGAAAAATCCATTCAAATTCAAGAGGACCTTGGAAGTGATATTGTCATGAGTTTTGACGAATGTCCCCCTGCAAGTGCGTCAAAAGAATATTTACAAAAGAGTGTCGAAAGAACTCTTAGATGGGCGAGAAGAGGGAAAGATGTTTTTAAAGGAAAGGATCAACTTTTATTTGGAATTGTCCAGGGGGGACCTTATGAAGATATCAGGAAATTTAGTGCTTTGGAAACGGTAAAAATTGGTTTTGATGGTTATAGTATTGGGGGAGTGGCAAACGACCACGAAAGTAAAGAAGATATGTATAAAGCATTCCTCTATTCTTGTAAATATTTACCAGAAGAAAAACTAAGATATGCCATGGGAATCGGAGAACCTATCGATATCATTGAAGGAGTCATTCGTGGGGTTGATATCTTCGACTGTGTATCACCAACGAGACTTGCAAGACACGGACATGCTTTAACATTAGATGGAAAAATTAATTTAAAAAATTCCAAATATAAACAAGATTTTACACCAATCGAAGACGCTTGTGACTGTTATGCTTGTAAGCATTATACCAAAGCTTATATCAAACATTTAATTAATGCGGAAGAAACTTTTGGAGCAAGACTTCTATCTATTCATAACATCCGGTTTTTAATTCGTTTGACAGAAGGTATTAGAGAGTCTATCAAAAACGATACATTATTAGAATATCGAGATGCTTTTAAAGAAAGATATTATGGAGGAAAACATGAATCGTAATTTTGTCATTATCACGATTGTTCTTACTTTAGCAAGTGTAGGACTTTATTCTTTTTATAAAATTAATATGAGACATAATGCGAGACTTACAGAAGTTTCAGAAAAGAAAATCATTGAAAAAGCAAAAGAATGTGTCTGGGATGATGTTTGTACAGAAAATACAATTACTCTTGGTTTTTTAATTGAAAAGGGTTATTTAAAAGAAGAAGTGAATCCGATTACTAAGAAATATTATTCTCATGAATCTTATGTGGACAAAGAAAGCTACACTTTTCACGAAGTTTAGCTTTTTTTATTAATCCCTAACATCGAACCTAAAGTACTTGATAAAATTAAAACCACATAGTAAATGATTCTTTCTAGGGAAAATCCTGTTCTCCAAAAAATAAGATTAATGAAGAAAAGTAAAAAAATTAAACAAAATCCAATCTTTAGTCCTTCTAAATATCCTTTTTTTTCCGCATGACGTCCCCAAGAAAAGCCAATGAAGAAAAGAGTTACAATCATACCAATAAAAATAAAAGTATCTGTTCCTTTGGTAAATAGAATATGAGTCATATTAAATATAGTAAGAATAAGAGAAAAAACTAAAAGAATGCCTAAAAAAATTAATATTGTTTTTCCATATTTTTGTAGATTTTTCAAAATTTATCACCTAATTCATTCTATGTATGTTTAAAAAAAATAGAAGTGACCCATAATAAAGTTAGGTGAGTGAATATGGCTGAATTATTCAATGTTTTATTTCGTACAGCATTCTTTTATTTTTTCATTGTTCTTTTGTATCGGTTAATGGGGAAAAGAGAAATTGGACAATTAGGTATTATTGATTTAATTGTTTCTATCTTAATTGCTGAGTTAGT
>CANPXO010000068.1 GCA_947586205.1 uncultured Bacilli bacterium | reverse complement strand
AAAAGAAAAATTCTGTTATTGATGGGAATTCTTTCATCTAATGCTTTTACATATAATGAGATAAATTCCTCGTCAGGATTTTCTTTTTTTATAGCTTGTCTATAATTGCTATCGAGCATAACTTTGAGAGTTTTTGTTCTTGCTACTCCGGGTAAAGCATGAGTTGAATAGTATAAATCTTTAATTCGCTCTAAAGTTAAATGATAAGTATGTAAAGCATAAACGTTATTTGTAGCAATCATTGCATTTAGATCATCTAGGAAATTATTTATAATTGCTATTTGTTCTTTTGCCTTTTCTATTTCCATAGGAGGCATTTTTTGAGAATATAAAGTTTTAATGTAGTCTTGTAATAATGCAATATTTCCTCTCGTATCTACAATAACGTTTCCGTAAACTAGCATTGATACTAATACATTACTTTGATGTAAAAATTCATAGTCTGCTTTATCATACATACATTTTAAAGTTTTTTCAAAATATTCTATTCGATGATTATCTATCATCATAGAACCTCTGATTTCTTGATTTAATTTGTTAAAAATAACATGTAAGTCAATATCTGAAAATTCGTTGTTGAATCCTGTTTGACTGCTACCATAAAAGACAATTCCCTCTAGATGTTCGTTTTGTAAGTACCCCATTTTATTCACAAATTCATTGATAATATTTGTGAAATTCATATAAAATCTGCCTTTCTTTTAAAAAAGATTATATAAAAAAAAGTTATAAAAAGCAATAAGGAATTAAAGCATTATCATAAATATCACGATTAACTCACGATTATAAAATATCTTTCAAAAATATTTTTAATATAAGAAAATAAAATCATGATATAATAATATAAAATTAAAAGAAATGAGATGAAATACATGGATTATGAAAAAACTAGAACTTTAATAAGGGAATTAAGAATACAAAAAAATTGGAGTCAAGAGCAACTTGCAGATAAAGTTTTTTTAGATCGTACTGCAATTAATAAAATTGAAAAAGGAACGAGAAATATCACTATAGATGAATTAATTTTACTGAGTGATGCACTAAATATTACAATAGAAGAACTAGTTGCTGGAGAGATAAAACAAAAGGATAATGAAAATTTAATCAAAAATAAATTTCATGAATATTTAAAATCGCAAAATACAAAATTAAAAAAAATGCGTTTATGTATATTTATTTTATTGATAATATTAATTGTTTGCTTTATTGGTTTTACAATAACTTATTTTTTTCAAAATTATAATTCTATTAGAGTATATAGATTTTATGGTACATCACAGAATTATGAAATAACAGATGGGCTATTAGTAATATCCAAAAAGAAAATATATTTTAAAATAAATGATATACAACCAGAGGTAAATACGATTGCCATATATACAGAGATAAACAATAATAAAGAAAAAGTGTATGAAGGAAGCCCTGATGTAATAATTCAAGATATATATGGTTATTCTGAATTTATTAATTATAATTCTTTTATAAAAGGCAGGCAAAAAATATATATTATGATAAATGGCGAAGAAATTGAACTTAAATTTGAAAAAGATTTTATAAATGATGTTTTTTTTTATAAGGCATATGATGAAATTGGGGATGATAGCAATAAATTAAACAGTGAAATTCCTAAAAAAATTGAAAAGTTATTTAATTGTAATAATGAGGGGGAATGTTATCTAAATACAAACAATGAAAATATTATTTTTAATAGTGGTATGTTAACAGTAATCAATGACTCGTATAGTTATTTATATGATATTGAATCAAAAATATTAAATTTTCAAGATTATGTAAATCCACAAAATAATGTATCAATTAGCATTCAAGAATCAAATTTAATATGTTTATCAGGAAATTGCAATGATATTGATAAAACTTATAGTAATTTTAGCCAAAAATATATTTCTGCATATTTAGAATGAAAGCATTTATAAAAAAATGATAGTGTGCGATTTTGTCACTACCATTTTTTTTAATTTTGAAGTATGCTTGAGCTAGAAAAGGAGAGATAATTATGACATTCAGAAAAATTTTAACAGGAGGGTTAGTTTGTGCTTTGGGAGTGACACTAATGCAAGTCAATGCAAAAGAATATTATTATGAAAATAATAATGGAGTTAAGTTAACTGAACAGGAATATAATTTTTATACTGAAATGTATTGGGAGGGATACCAAGAATATATATCTAAAAATGATTATGACTATTTTAAAAACATGAATATTTTTGAACAAAAAGTAATAAAACATACAGTTAATGATACACCATTAACTCGAGGGGCAACTGTTACTAGTCATCTTAGAACTTTATCTATATCTAAAGCATGCTCAGAAAAATGTGTAATTTCATTAGTAAACAGATGGAATGGTAATCCTACTATTAAAAGTTATGATGTAATTGGAGTGAGATTAAAAAATGTAAGTCTTGTTTCAAAAACTGGTGTATTGGTTACAGGAACAAATTATAGTAAAATGTATAATTCATCCAAAGATTTTGATTCTGGTTTTGGGTATTCTATTTTAGTTCCAAATGTTGATAATATTAAAGCAACTTTAACTTTTACTACAACAACAGGTGGAACTGTGTATGGAAGTTACCAACATGCAGCAACTAATACTACAGAAAACATAAGTGAACAATTTAGCAGTATTTGAAATGATATTGTTTAATATAGTAGAGAGGAGGTTAAAGATGAAAAAGAGATTTATTCTTGCAATGTTTTTAGTAATTGGAGGTATTGGACTAGTATCAGCAGGTACTTCTTGGACAGACGCATATACGTATACTCTTGATACTGATTCTTGGAAAAGTCTTACGACTGCTGGCGTTATGATGGGACAAGATAAAACAACTGATGCGAATTATTATGATGTTAATGTTGTCAGCAAAAGTGAAAATGCTGGTGAAGTTAGATTTAGATTAGTTAATTCTAATAATGAACCTCGTTCTGATGTGGTGGTTACACCATCTGTAGGATTATATAAACGTGGTTATGGAAATGTAGGACAAATCGGCTATGCTTATTTTGGCTCAGTATTACCTACTTATTCATCTAGTGCAAATATTAAGTTGCAAATGAAAGATTATTAAAAAATGGGTACATCTTTTAATGATGTACCTTATTTATTGGAGGATACATTATGTGGAAAAATGAATTTAAAAGATTATTAAAGAGTTATAAGACAGTAATAGTAATTGTAGTATTAGTTCTTTTAGGAGGAATTAGTTTTTATTTTACTATGCAAACTAAAATGGATTTTATCAAAATGAAACAAAGTATGCCTGCGGATATTAATCCGACAAATTTATTAGAAGTTTTGAATTATTTTAAAGGTTTGAAATTTAATATTGAATTTTATCTCACTTCAGATTTTATACAATTTTATTTGATAGTTTTACTAATATTTGTTGGTATATTTTTATCTTCAGAATTACATAAAAGAATAGTTACAGGACAAGAAAATTTTATTTTATCTAGAGTAAGATATAAAAAGGAGATTTTTAATTTATTTGTAGCTCAAAGTCTATACATAGCAACTATTGTTTTGATATCATCAGTATTAATAATTTTTATAGGATATTTAGTTGGAGGTTTTGGAGGGGATTCAGTACCTTTTGGAATGTATAAACTTACAAATTCAAGTGGTTTATTTTTGATAGCTATCCAAATATTAATAATACTAATATATGTTATCCTAGCTAATGCCATAGCATTATTTTCTAATGTTTTTATTAAAGATAAGATAATGATACAAATTTTTCCGTTTTTCTTATTTTACATTGTTCCCACTATTATAGTTAGTTATTTATGTCAATTATTTAGCATAAATCATTATCTTATTAAATATTTTATTCCATCTACAATGCTGTTAGGAATTGATACCATAGTTCAATCAGAATCTTATTTTGTATTGATAAAATATTATTTACTACCTTTTTTGGTATATTTGCTTTTATTAATTATTATTTATGTAATTAACAAGTTGAAATTAGGAAAAGATACATTATGAAGAAAATTGCTGTTACTATATTTATCTTTTTATATATATTATATTTCTACAATGAGGCATTTAATGATGGTATCACTACATTATCTAGTTTCATAAATACATATATTGATTCATTTAATGGCTATTTATTTTCTATGAGTATTTTAATATCACCGTACTTATTAATTACACAAATCGAATATAGAAAATCGGAAATAAATATTAGAATCAAGAAAAAATGTTTTGAGTATGTTTGGTTAAAAAATATTAAAAAAATATTTATATTATTAGCTTATTTAATTAGTTTATTTTTAATATTTTCATATATTTATAAATTTAAAATATCATTTTTAAATATTAACTTCATTTTAAGGTTAATTTTATATATACTATTTTGTTTTACGTTAAGAGAATTATTTTATTTAATGTTCAATTCTAAAACAATAGGAACAGGAATTTTAATAATTCATAATTTTATATTAATAGGTATAACATATGCTATTAACTTTTATGTGTTTAATAATCAATACAAAATGATTGAATTATTGTATTTTTCGGAAATATATGAAGTGATTGTAACGATATTTATTATGTTTTATCTTTATAAATCAACAGATCAAAAGGAAATTTTAAAATGAAAAAAGCTGTTTTTAAATTAATAATATTTATTTTAATGTATTCAATCATATCAAATATAAATTATTCTTTATGCGATATACTAGAAAAAATAATGATTCCAATAGAAGATGGAAATATTCTTTTAATCAATCTTATTTTTAACTATACTATTTCTTTATTACTAATATTGGATATCATAAGAATTTTAGACAATCTTTGTCATATGTATGTCTACATAGCAAGTAGAACTACTAGAAAAAAGTTTGGCAAACTTTTAAAGAAAAGAATGTTAAAAAATGTATTATATTTTGTTGTTATAAGATTAGGTGTTGATGGACTATTTAGTAATTTTTTTGTAACAATTGATATTGAAAAGTTTTTGATGATATATATATCATCAATAATGAGTTATATTTTGTGGACATTATTAGCCATGATAATTTTTGTGCTTTTGCAAGAACAAAAGAAAACAATATTTATTATTATTTTAGTGATTTACATTTTTCAATACTTATCATTAAAATTAAATATTATACCCATTATATCGATTGCAAATACGTTACTTTATTCACATTTTACAATTATAATAATTGTAAAGATTATTTTAATTTTTTTATTAAATAAATTAACTAATTTATTAATCAGTAAAGTTGAAATTTTAGGAGGAGAAAAAAATGATTAAAATAGAAAATGTTTCAAAAATTATAAAAAAGAAAAAAGTATTAGAAAATATTAACTTAAGATTAAAGCCTGGAGAAATAATTCTTTTAAAAGGGCATAATGGATGTGGAAAAACAATGCTATTACGACTAATGGCTGGATTTATTCAACCAACGAATGGAAACGTACAAATTTTAGATAAAATTAGATTTGGTGTAATTATAGAAAATCCTACATTTTTTGAACAAGAGACTGCTTATTTTAATTTGAAATATTTAGCAAATATTAATAAATTGATTAATAATGATGTTATTTTAGATTATATGAAAAAATTTAATTTATATGATGTAAGAAATAATAAAGTCAAAACATTCTCTTTAGGAATGAAACAAAGACTGGCACTCTGTCAAGCTTTTATGGAAAATCCAGATATATTGTTACTAGATGAACCCTTTAATGCAATTGATGAAGAAAATTTTTATAAGATAGTTGAAATGATAAATGAATTAAAAAAGGAAGGTAAATTAATTGTTATTGCTTCACATGGTGATATTGAATCATTAAAATTTGATAAAATCATTAAAATGAATAACGGAAAGATTACTAATATAAATAATAAGTGTAAAGTTGTTTAAAATGGATATATAACTTTTCAAGTTTATGGCAACTATTTTTCTTAATTTTTAAAAAATACAAAGCTTTAATTTAGTATTTTTTTTGAATATCTAGTAGAATAATTCTTTCAAGGAAAGAAAATCTTGAAAATGTTTTGCTTAAAGATTTGTAAAACAAAAAGTAGAAAGAAAAAATTTGACTATGTAAAGTTGTACTTGCTAAAAAAACATA
>CANPXO010000067.1 GCA_947586205.1 uncultured Bacilli bacterium | reverse complement strand
TTCGGTGCGTTCTCTTTTTTAAACATCTTTAGACACATTGTTTTTATTAACTTTATTTAACAAAGGAATTTATTCTTTTGCACCTATTTTTTGCAGAAGAAAGAGACATGTGCAATTAAAATAGAAGTGACAGTTATTCCAATTTGCCATCACAGGACTAGAGTACGCAAAACTGCCATATGGTCCTGTTCCAGATGATTTTGAAAAAATTATCAAAGAATGTTTAGAACAAGAAATAATAGATTATCAAGTAACCTATGACAAAGATTATGAGTACCACAATATAAAATCTAAAAAAGAGAAAGATTTCAATGTCTTTTCAAAAGATGAATTAGATGTGATTAAGAAGGTAAAAAGTTTTTTAGAAAGTTATAGTTCTAGTAAAATTGTTAATTTTTCTCATCAAGAAAAAGCTTTTACCGAAACTGAAATGAATAAAAAAATTAGTTATGATTTTGCCTTTGACATCAATATATAACAGAAAAATTTTGAGTGTTAAACACTCTTTTTTGTTTCCTATTTTTTCTTTTCTTGTATAATAATTTCTAAATTAAATTGTTCTACAATATCTAATAAATCTTTAAAATAATAATTGGCTCTTCCTATCTCATTAGATTGTTGCCAAGCATAAGATTTACCAATTTTATCTGCAAACTCTTTTTGAGTTAAGTTAGAATTTTGTCGTATAAATTTTAAAATTTCATTTGGTTTATAAGTATTTGCTCTAATAATCATTTTGTCCTCACCTTTATAAAAGAATACCAAAGATAAATTAATTTCACATTTAATGCGTATTGACAATACGTGTTAAAAAATGTATGATTATAATGTATTAAGAATACGTTGGTGAGAATATGAAATTAAAGAAATTTAAAGAAAGAGATAATAAAAGAATAGGGATTATTGTATTCACAGTTATATGTATTTTGTTAGTAAGCGGAGTGATGCTTTATCGGACGTTTGCAATCTTTGAAGTCAAAACAAATCAGAATGTTATCAAAGGAACTGTACAAGATCCAGGAAATATTTACTTTGCTTTTTATAAAAAGAGTGAAGAGAATGCAGATTTTAAAATTCAGAAAGATATGCCAAAAAAAGAAGAAGGATATGTCTTGGACGAAGAGCAAAGTTACTGTGGAATAAATGGAAATACAGAAGAGAATGTTAAAGTATCTTTAACAGAAGACTGGCGTATTTTAGTAAGTGGAGTGACAACATCAAGAACAAAATGTAATCTTTATTTCACCAAGGGAACACTTATCATGGGTCATGGAATTCCAGTTGTAACAAGTGGTGACGGGCTTTATGAAGTTACTCATGAGGATGTAAAGGATACAACAAATGATACCGAATTTAGTAAATCTGAACTTCGCTATGCTGGGTCTAATCCAAAAAATTATGTATGGTTTAATGAAGAATTATGGCGTATGATTGGTCTAGTAAACGTTACAACAAGTGAACCAAATGTAGAACAACGAATAAAAATAGTAAAAAAAGAGAGTATTGGTATTTTGAGTTGGGATCATAAAAATCAATGGGGAAGTAACGATTGGACGAATAGTCATCTCATGGAATTATTAAATGGAATTTATTATAATAGTCAAATAGGTTCCTGTTGGTCTGGAGAAATGTTTCACACTGGGGAACAAAAAAACTGTGATTTTTCGTCTAATTCTAAAACAAAAGGTTTATCTTTAAGATTTCAAGAAATGGTTGATAAAAATATTGAGTGGAATATCGGTGAAAGTTCAGCAATATCTAATATCCTAGGTACCCAATATTATAGTTATGAACGAAGCAATGTAGTAAATGCAGATAGAGAAAACTTTTGGACAAAAGAAAACACGAAAGATTCAAATAATTCAAGTAATCCAGAATTATTTCAGAGCATAGGGCTAATCTATCCATCTGATTATGTTTATAGTACAAGTGGTGGAAATAATATGTCTCAAAAAGAATGTGTAGAATTACCGTTGCGTCCAGCTCAAAATCAAGAGAATATATATAGTAAAGAATGCTCTCAAAATAATTGGTTAAAACCTCAAAATGGACGTTTTTGGACATTAATGACAAATTCAGAAGATTTGCGATTGGCATATGAAATTGATGGAGAAAATGGAATTGTATCCGATGGAGGACACACTTCTTATGATGTTTATCCTGCTCTTTATCTAAAAACCAATGTCAAAATTATTGATGGTCTTGGTACAGAAGAAAATCCATACAAATTAGCACTTATTTCTTGACAGTGCTAACTTTCTGTGATATAACAAATTTACAGAAAGAAGGAATGATTTATGGCCAAAAAAGAATTTAAAGCCGAATCAAAAAAATTAATGGATTTAATGATAAATTCCATATATACAAACAAAGATATTTTCTTAAGAGAACTTATTTCTAATGCAAGTGACGCGATTGATAAACTTCATTATCGTTCTCTAACAGATAAAAGTGTTAAAGTAAAGAAACAAGATTTTGAAATCTTTATTTCTATCGATAAAGAAGCTCGTACTCTAACCATTCGTGATAATGGATGTGGTATGACAAAAGACGAACTAGAAAAAAATCTAGGTACGATTGCTAAATCAGGTTCCCTATCTTTTAAAGAAGAAATGGACCCTAAGAAAAATGTAGACATCATTGGTCAATTTGGTGTTGGTTTCTATTCAGCTTTCATGGTAAGTGATAAAATTGAAGTGAAATCAAAAGCCTATGGAAGTGACGAAGCTTACTCTTGGATTTCAAGTGGAGTAGATGGATATGAAATCAAGCCATGTGAAAAAGATGGCTATGGAACAGAAATTATTCTTACAATCAAAGAAAATACCGAAGATGTAAGTTTTGATGACTATCTATCAGACTATGATATTCAAAGTCTAATCAAAAAATATTCAAACTACATTACTTATCCAATTAAAATGGAAGTTGAGCATAGACACTTAAAAGAAGGCACAGAAAATGAGTATGAGACTCACAAAGAAATAGAAGTTATCAACGACATGATTCCTTTATGGAAAAGAGATAAAAACAAAATTACCGAAGAAGAATACAATACATTCTATTCAGACAAGTTCTTTGATTATGAAAAACCATTAAAAGTAATTCATACCAATGCCGAAGGAGTCGTAAGTTTCAATTCCCTTCTATACATTCCATCCCATGCTTCTTATGATTATTACACAAAACAATTTGAAAAAGGATTACAACTATATTCCAACGGAGTTTTAATCATGGAAAAATGTGGAGACTTACTTCCAGATTACTTTAGCTTTGTAAAAGGTGTAGTAGACTCTCCAGACTTATCTCTAAATATTTCTAGAGAAATTCTCCAACAAGATAAAAATCTAAAAGTCATTGCTAAAAATATTGAAACAAAAATCAAAAAAGAACTAACAACAATGATGACGGAAGAAAAAGAAAACTATGCAAAATTCTGGGAAAGCTTTGGAATGCAAATTAAATTTGGTATCTATGATAGCTATGGTATGAACAAAGACAAACTAGTAGATTTACTAATCTTCCCAACTTCTAAAGACAAAGATTACATTTCTCTAGAGGAATATGTGAATCAAATGCCAGAAGACCAAACAAGTATCTACTATGCTTGTGGTGAAACATTAGATAAAATCGATTTACTTCCTCAAGTAGAACGCGTAAAAGAGAAAGGTTATAAAATTCTTTATTGTACCGAATATGTCGATGAATTTGCTTTAAAAACTCTAGACTCTTATCAAGACAAGAAGTTTGTAAATGTTTCGAAAGAAGACTTAAATCTAGATACAGAAGAAGAGAAAAAAGCTTTAGAAAAAATGAATGAAGAAAATAAAGACTTATTCACATTAATGAAAGAAGAAATCAAAGATATTAATGAAGTAAGATTTACGAATCGTCTAAAAACTCATCCTGTATGTCTAGCAACAGTAGGAGATATTTCAATTGAAATGGAAAAAGCATTAAATGCGATGCCAGTAGATCAAAAAGTATCAGCTCAAAAAGTCTTAGAAATTAATTCTAATCACAAGATTGCCAAGAAACTTCAAGAACTTTATAAAAAAGATAAAGAAGCTTTAAAAGATTATACAAAAATTCTTTATGCCGAGGCAAGAATGATTGAAGGACTTCCAATTGAAAATCCAACAGAATTAGCAAGTTTGATTTGTGAAAAATTATCAGAATAAAATAGTCAAAAAAGGCTATTTTTTTCTGTACAAAACTTTCTTTTTCTATTACAATGTTCTTATAGAAGAAATGGAGTAGAAAGAATGTTTAAAATGAAAGATTATCTAGTTCATGAAAAGAAAGAAGATTTACTTTCGTCTTTAAAAGAACTAGATCCAAAAATTATACAAGAAAGGTTAGAATATGATGGGCTAGAAACACTAGAAGAATTAAGAAATGCAATCATAGATGATTTTGAAGATTGTCTTAATTTTTCAAAAAGCGACCCAGCAACCAAACGTTATTTTAAAGCAATAACATACTTAGAAGACAGCAGCAATTCAGAAGGGTTAAAATATGTATATAATGATGATATAGAAGCTTTATGGCTATTTGTTTATAAAGAAGATAACAAAATTGGTTACTATATTCCCAAAGAAATAAGAAAAATAATCAAGAAAATCTTAAAAATATAATGTAAGAAAGAAGAAAGAATATGAGTAAAACATTTAAAGTAAAAGTATATGAGTTAGAAGATAAAATTAATCGGATTTGTGAGGCAGATGAAAGTATCAATTTAGAATTTTTATGTGAATGTATACTACAATCTTTGCATGCATCTAGAACTTTTATGTATCATTGTGAAGGAAAAGATGGAGAATATTATTACCCAGCTGCTTTAGCAGAAGAAGAGGAGTCTTCTTTAGCAAATTACACATTAGAAAATATGCCAACTGATGATTTTACAATTTTGTATGATGATTTTGAAATAGATGTTGATTCTTTTCAAAAAGGAAGCGATTCAATCGACTCTCCTTTTAAAGTAATTTCTGGCAATGGGTATGGCTTTCAAGAAAACTTATCTTCTTGGGAGTTGCGTAAACTCTTTTATTACAATAAAGAACTTTCCAAAAAAGAAGAGGTATACTTACAGAAAACTTTTGATTTAGAAGAAGTGAATCAAACCATTGAACAATATCAAGATTATCGAAAAGAACTGATAAAGCCAAAGACATATATATTTAATGTATCATTAGATGGCTTCCGTAAAGAAATTCAAAGAAAGATTGCTGTAAATAACAATATTTCGATAGATGCTTTTTGCCGAATTGTCGTGGCATCGATGAATGGAGAGTTTGACCATTTGTATGGTGTGCGTCAAAAAAAAGAGTATCTTGAGGAAGGATTTTATCCACTTGAATTATACTGTTTAGAGTTACAAGAAAAGAGTAAATTCAGAGTAATTTATGACTTTGGAGATAGTTGGTGTTTTCATGTAACTTTAAGTAAAATAGTAGATGGTTACCAAGACAAAAACTGGAAATTACTTTCTGGAAAAGGCTATGGAATCGTTGAAGATTGTGGTGGTGTTTGGGGATTAGATGATGTTTTTAATGGTACGAGTGAATACTTTGAGAAAGAAGATATCAATGAATTTAATTTAGAAGAATGTCATAATCAAATAAAAATATATGTAAAGGAATAGTTAGAAATCATTCTAACTCTTTTCTTTCGATATTTTTAGAAGTCAAAACTTCCTTTGTTTTTCTGTCTTGAAATAAAACATCAAAACCGCATTCATCTGCGATTTTTTCAATTAAATAAAAAGTTGGTTCACGATAGTTACTCTCGTATCCACTTAGAGTCGTATTAGCAATATTACAACGTTTTGCAAGCTCTTTTTGACTTAAGTTTGCTTTTTTTCTCATTGTTTTAAGTATCTTATTTAACATATAGGTCACCTAAAAATATTTTCTCATTTTGCGTACTTAATTTCTTGACATTACGCGATACGCATACTATAATTTAAATATAATAATACGCGATATGCGTATATATAAAGGCGTGATACATATGAAATTAAAGAAGTTTAAAGAGAAAGATAATAAAAGAATAGGAATTATAGTTTTTACAATAGTATGTATATTGTTAGTTAGTGGTGTCATGCTTTATCGAACATTTGCTATTTTCGAAGTAAGAACAAGCCAGAATGT
>CANPXO010000066.1 GCA_947586205.1 uncultured Bacilli bacterium | reverse complement strand
AAAATTAGAAAGTTTAGTATTATGGAAAACTACATTTGTATTATCATCTATAAGTCTTCCTGGTACTCTACCATCAATACTATGTTCATAATCATCGTCATCTTCTTCAATTTCATATTTAGTATCTTCTGGTATTCCATGAATAGTAATTGTATCTTCATGACTTAATTTAACACTTGCTTCATAAACACCATCATTATCATCATCTTTAAATTCAAGTGTTCCTTCTTTAGTGCCATCATAATTATATGATCCTAATTTTATATTTTCATTACTTGGTGTAAGTTTAATATTAAAATTAAATTCTTTTCCATCTTGAATTCCTAAAACACCATGTACTAACTTACTTAATGTAAGATCTTTTAGACCAGGTAAATTATTGTTATATACAACAAGGGAAGCTTTAGTTGATGTAACATTTCCTTCTTCATCAGTAGAATAAGTTATATAATTATCTTCTCCTGCTTCATTCTCTTCCACTTTATATTTACAATCATCTGGAAGATTCTCTATTGTTACATACTGTCCATGTCTTAATGTGATACTACCTTTATAACTTTCATCTGTTTGTCTTTCAAAAGTAATTTCACCATTATCTGGAGCATCTACTCCTTCTATTGTAGAACCACCATCATAACTATAAGTTATTGTTTGTTCTACTTCTTTAGTATCTGTAAGTACAATTGTAAATGTCCAATTCTTATCTTTATCTCCTGCTTCACCAAGGACTTCTTTAGTTATAGTTAAACTTTGTAAAGGAAGGTTTATATTAGTAAATTTAACATGTGGAGTATCTCCAAATACTAAGTCACCTGTAGTATTATCTGTTCTTTGTGTAATATAACCATCTTTATTTGCTTCTCTTTCTTCAACTTTATATCTAGTTCCTTCTGGAAGATCTTTTATTGTTACTTTTTGATTATGTTTTAAAGTAACTTCTCCTTTATAACTTCCATCTTTATTATCTGTTAAAGTAAGTGGTCCTTCAAAATCTCCTTCACAATCATATTCATCTTTAAGACTAACACCAACTGGTGGAGTTAAGTATACATCAAAATGCCAATCTTTATCAGTATCTGGTGATTCACCAGTAACTTGTTTTTCTATTTCTAAATCAACTGTTCCATTTAAAGTATTAACAAATATTACTTCTTCTCCTTCATCAGTTAACATACCAGAATTATTACCAGGTATATCTGTTTTATAACCATCCTCATTTGCTTCTTGTTCATTAATAAGATATTGAGTACCTTCTGGTAATCCTTCAATTGTAATTAATTGACCATGTTTTAATGTAACTTCTCCTTTATAACTTCCATCTCTTTGTCTTGTAAATGTAACTTCTCCATCAATTGCTGCATCAGCATCATCTGTTATATTTGAACCTATATAATCGAAAGTATAACTATCTTCAGTCCAAACACCATCTTCTGGTATTAAGAAGATATCAAATGTCCAATCCTTATCTTTATCTCCTTTGCTACCTTCTACTCTCTTACCAACAGAAAGTCTACGAGAATCATACTTAGCATTAACAAAGCTAACTTGAATATCTTGGCTGCCTTCAATTTCGCCTTCAGCATTATTTTCTATAACTGTTGTAATATAACCATCTTCATTTGCTTCTACTTCTTCTACTTTATAATGAATTCCTTCTGGAAGATCTTTAATAGTTACATACTGTCCATGTTTTAAAGTAATATAACCACTATAAGTACCATCTTCATTATCAGTAAATGTAATATTACCTTCCATTGAACCAGTATAGTTATAAAAGTCTTTTATAACATAACCATCTTCTTTTGTTAAAGTAATTTTAAATGTAAAGTCTTTTGTAACATCTCCCAAACTACCTTTAACAGTTTTTCTAATTGTTAAATCTCCAGGAGCAAACTTAGCATTTATAATACCCACATTTTTATCTTTATCCATTTCTCCACTAGCAGAGTCATAACCTTCTTCTGTTTTAATTGAAGTATCATACTCATCAGTATTAGCCTCAGACTCTACTACTTCATAATGAGTTTTATAATCGATATTCTTAATCTTATAAACATCTCCAGCCTTTAGTGGAATAATTGCTTCATAATATTCTACATTTTCATCATCTGGCATTGCTTTAAACTCAAGTGGATCATCTTCATTAACACAAGTATTATCATCATCTATATCACTACATTTTTGATAAGTATATTTAGTCTTAAAGCCTTCTAATTCTTCTGGTGTCAATTTAATATGGAAATGCCATGTTTTCTCATCTTGATCTTCTTCTGCAAGTGAACCCATAATCTCTTTACTAAGTTTCAAATCATAATTAGCACGATATTTATTATAGTAATGTTCTTCTTGTCTAGAATCAACTACACCATTAACTGTTTCACTTGTTTTTACAGCATTAGTCTCATCTATTACACTATCAAAGTAATAACCATCATCTTTTTCATCATCAGATAAAATTTCAGTAATAGTATATTCTTCATCTTCTCCAATTCCAGTAAACTCTAATCCTTCACCATCTTTAAGTGTAAATTGTGCCTTATATTTATTGTTTTCAGTATCTTTCATCCAATTCCAATCCTCATCACTAACACCATCTGGTTTTTCTTCTGGTAATGTAGAAGAATCATAACCAAAGTGTAATGTTTTAGTTAAATATGATGACTTAGTTACATAACTAGATGAAAGTTCTTCAGCACCTGTTTTATTAGAATCAAGTGTTGAAATTACAAATCGATTTAATGTCTCGTATCCATCACCTTCATCAAATGTCCATCCTTCTCCATCAGCAGTTGCTTTAGGAACAAGATATGCTTTATCAACCCAATACTCAATTGAACCAGCAGGATGTTGTCTAGTGGCTGCTAAATATCTAGTATTATATGTAGATGCAGACTCATAATTACTTAACTCACTAGGGTTAACATAAATATTTCTTCCAACACCATCTAAGTTTTCTACATCTCCTGTATTAGAATCTGCTCTAAATAATGGGAATGAATTTCCAGTTTCATCAACACTAGCACTACCACCTATATAAATATAATAATCAGCACCATTACGTCTAATAGTTGTAACTGTACGTGGATGTTCAACACTTCCATCTGTATAAGCCTCGGTTTGTAATAATCCCTTATTATCAGTTACTATATCAATAGAATTAAGTCTAAGTTGCCATTCATTAGAGAATGGATTTTTAACAAGTACAATAGCCTCATGATCTCCAACATAATTATTTATAGTAACTTCAAATTTGAACTCTTTATTAGGATCAACTTCTCCACCTTCACTTTTTACTTCTTTAGTAACTTGTAATAATTTATTTGGAATAACTATTCTACCATTATTACCAAGATAATTATTAACAATAGTATTATTACTATCAGTATTATTACTAATTGTTGGAACATATACAGTACTAGCACTCTTAGTAACGTTATGATCTTTAGCAACATTCATTTTTGCTAAATTTCCTGTACGAAGTCCACCAATTTTTGTAGCAAGTACCCAAGTACCTTCTTCTGGTTGTGTTAAATGTTCATTATCAAATGGTTTAATATTTTCACTACTAACCTTACCATTATCATCAGTATTATACCAAGCTAAGTATTCACCAGGATTTAAAACATTACCTTCACCATCTTTTACAACTCCAAACTCACTACCCTTACGAGTAACAGCACGATGAGCAATTCTTCCTTTTCCTGTCTCGTCATCTCTTACATAATAATCTATAATAATTACATACCAATCATCAGGTTCTAACTCACTTGGATCAGTAATCATACTACCCTTATGACTTTCTAAAAAGCTTTGATAAGCACCTGAATCAGTTAAATCAACTTCTGTATCTTTAGTAATACTATCACCATCTGCAAGAGGTTTATATATAACAAGAGGTTTTTGGAAAGCATAATAACGATTATCCCCTGCAGGAGAGAAAGTAGTATTAGGATCTCCCCTATTTAATGAAGCAGTATCTTGAGTAACTTCAACAGAATCATTATATTCAGTATCACTGTAATAATTAGATAAGAAATAAATTCCACTTTCATCATCATCGTTTACAGTATGAGTAGAAATATATTCATTACTAAGTTTTGACATATCAATATCTAATCCATCAGCACTTTTAACATCATCTGATACTCCAACACCATAGAATAATCTAAATGGTGTAGGATGTTCTGATTTTTCATCATCCATATTATTTTTAAACTCTACATCCATTTGATAATCAACTGCATCATTTGTATCAATAGAAATATTAGCTGTTAAAATTGGTAAAGCATTCTTTGGAATATTAATATATAAAGCATCATCATATCCATTATCAATAACACTTCCACTATCATCATCCTCAAAATCTCCTGTTTCTTCTAACCATACACGAATATCACTAAGTTTATAACTAATATTAGAACTCTTTTCATAACATGGATTAAGTACAATATTATTTCTATTTCTATCATCAATACGATACATTGTATAAACAGTATTTTTCTCTTTTGTATTAATATCATCGGTACCTACTCCTGAAAGAGTTGATATATATTGTCTAGCAGTTGCTACATTTGCATAATAAGTATAACCACTATTAAAGCTAGGATCTCCATCTATAGTTTTTACTGCATGATAAGTTTTATTATTTCCTGCATCATCTTTATCATAATAACCAACTAATTCTCCATCTTCATCATACCAACCCTCTAAGAAGCCATTACTATAAAGACTATCATCTGCAATACCATCATATTTATTACGATGTGCAACATTAAAGTTATAATCATAAACAGCAGTTTTTACAAGTCCATAATTCTTTTCAAATAATGTCATTGCTAAATCATAAGTATTACCATCTAAGTCTACACCCTTATCTTTAACTTCCATATATTCTCCAATTGGATCCATATATACAAGTGAATCATTTACACCAGCATCATTCTCACCATCAATTGGATTAAACTTAGAACCTGATATTTGTTGGAAGATATCAGCAAATATATCTCCGATATTAGCTGTTTCTGCTGTATAATATTTATCTACATAATAAATATCATCAAAATTATCTAAATCATTAACATCCTCTCCACCATTTGGATGATTCCAAGTAAAACTAGAATAAAGTTGTCTATTAGTAGGTGTATAAATATAATATTCATTATCATTTCTTGGGAATCTTAATTTTGGATTACCTCCACCAACATAACTTGTAATTGCGTTACGAGCAGCTTCTATTTCAGCCTTAGCTTTAGTACCACCATCTTCAAATTCATCTAATATAGCTTTTCTGTCAACACCATCTTCATCAAAATAAGTTTTAGGATCTAACGTTGCAAGCAACTGTTCATTAGCATAATCTCCAAGACCATTAATATTAAATCCAATAGAATACCCTTTCATATCTGTTTTATAATTACTTTCAATCTTTTTCTGATAATAACCAGCAAGTAATAAATTAGAAACACTTCTTGATGAAATAGCTTGTATTTCTATATTTTTATTAGGAATTCCATTTCTTCCAGTTTGTCCTGTTCCATGACCTGTATTATTACTACAATCTGTATAAAAAGGATTCCAACCACCATTAGTATAATTTACACCACCAGCATCCTTTATTATTCCATCATTAGCATGATATGGATTCCACCAATTATAAGTAGTAGAACCACTTTCTGCATGACTAGTTTCAGTAGCACTTACAATATTAGTAGCACCATCAGTTAAAACAATTAAAACTGGAGTACGTGGCTCTCTTTGATCTGTTACTTTATTAAGATATGTAGTTCTATCTTCATTAGCAAGCATTTCCATACCTTCATATAAAGCCCCTTGAAGATAAGTAGAATCTGCACGCATAACTTTACTAGTTTTAGAATAACCATTAACACTAGTACTAATTAAAGGAAAATATCTACTTGGACCAGTTATTCCTGAAGTTTCTACTTGCATATATTTTTTATTTCCAGTAGAAGACTCATAATGTCTAAGTGGTAATAATTGTTGTGCTCCACCACCATAAACTACAACACCAACACGGTTATCATCATTAACCTTATATTGAGAATCCTCACCCATTAATTGTGATATTAAAGTATTAGCCTCATCTATTACTTTATGTAATGGATCATTAGGATTAGGAATAGTACTTCCTGTCATAGATGTAGAAATATCAAGAAGTAATACAACATCAAGTGGTTGTGTAGTATATTGATCTACAACTTGACTTGATCCAATTGTTGAAAA
>CANPXO010000065.1 GCA_947586205.1 uncultured Bacilli bacterium | reverse complement strand
CCATCTTGGAATGGATGAATTTTTTCAAATCTTACATGAAATTCAATAATATCTTCAAATGTTTTTTTAGAAATATGATTATACCAATTAAGTAATTCTTTCATATCTTTAGAAACATTGTTAGGAAGAGAAGTGGTAATATCACCAACAAAATTTTTAAGTGTTTTATATTCTCCAACTTGAAACCATTTTTTTTCATCTTCCGTTAATGTTCCATTTTTTAAAATAAAATGAAATTTTTTTATTAAATCTTCTGATAAATCATCATCAATTGTTTCTAACATATATTTAAAAAGAGTAAAATGATTTTTAGTTTCAATAACATCTTTAATAACTATTACTTTTTCAGAATTTACAATAAATGTATCTGTATCATAAATACTTTCTGTTTCATCTTTAGTAATAGAAGAGCCTTCTATACAATTATTATGATAAGCAAATTCTATTTGAGTTTTATGATATAAATTTCTTGATAAATTTAAATTCATTTGTTCTATTAAAGCCTTTTTTACTTTTTTAATTTCCATTTATTAGTAATCCTTTCAAATATATTTTAACAAAGAAAAATATGAAAATCTATGAACACATAAAAAAATCTATCTTTCGATAGAAATTTTTTGTTATGCACCTGTAATAGTAATTGTTCCATCTAGTTTTTTTGCCATAGCTTCATTTTGATCACTTTGTTCATCATCACTATTTTCAAATTCAATAACTACATAATAATTAACGTCTTTGCTAGCGTCTTCCAATGTAATTACATCAGTTGCAATTTGAAAAACTGTTGCAGAAGTTGGACCATCTTGATGTGGAACAGTAGAAATTGTCTTAGTTTCTCCAATTTTTCTAAATGAAGTTGTCAATTGACTAGTTCTAGAAGCATCACATTCTTCGTAGTATAACATTGTTCCATCTTCACTTTCTGTTTTTGGTTTTGATTTTTTTTCACACTTAAACCAATTTCCATCTTCAGTTATACTTAAAGCAGATGTATCATTATTTGCACGATAAATTGTTACGTTAATATCTTCACCGATAGTATTTTCTGTTACATTATAATTAAAAGCAATTCTAGATGTATCACCTGACGCTCCAGATACACTAACTTTTACAGCTGCAATCTCTTTATGACCAGGATAAACATCTTCAGCTGTAAATTTACCAGCTTCACCATCAATATTAGCTACTGTAGTGGTACTTGCAATTTTAGATGTTTCAATAGAAGTTGTACCTTGGCCTGTACCACTATCACGATTATCTGTAACAGTCGCGGTAAAGTAAGCGAAGGTGGCCCCCACCACTGCCACCAGTAGCGTGGCTACCGCAATCACGGTTAACAATACCATATTTTTTCTTTCCATTTTCTTTTTTACTCTCCTCTCTATGATATTGATATCTAATCTATGGTATTTTTGACAGGATATAGATTATTTTAATAAAGGTTTACAAAGGCAAAATAATTCTTAAATTTTTAAACTTATTTTGTTTATTCAAAATAACTTTACTTTTTTACAAAAACAATTTATAATAAATTTAGGTGATGAAAAATGTTAAAAAGAGAAACTTATTTATCTAGAATTAGAGGATTCTATCATACCAATTTAATTAAAATATTAGTTGGGATACGTAGATGTGGAAAATCAGTTATATTAAAACAAATTGAAGAAGAGATTAAAAAAAGTGGAGTGAAAAAAGACCATATTATATTTATTAGTTTTGAATATATTGAATTTGAAGATTTAACAGATTATAAAAAATTAAATAATTATATTAAAGAGAAAATTAAAGATGATAATATGTATTACATTTTCTTAGATGAAATTCAATATGTAGATCATTTTGAAAAAGTAGTAAATTCTTTAAGAGCGTCTTTAAATGTTAGTATTTTTATGACTGGTTCTAATAGCAAATTATTATCAAAAGAGTTATCTACTGTTTTATCAGGTAGATATGTATCTTTTAATATTTATCCATTATCCTATAAAGAATATATAGAATATACTAAGAAAGATGCTAAAAATTTAGATAACTTTTTTGATTATATGAAATGGGGAGGATTGCCTAATCGTTTAACTTTTGAATCTGAAATTAATATTAAAGATTATTTAAATAGTGTTTTTGATTCTATTATATTAAGAGATGTTATTGAACGATTAGGTTTAAAAGATACCAATTTATTTCATTTAATTTTACAATATTTAATTGATACAGTAGGTCGAGAATTTTCTGCAAAAAACATTTTAAATTATTTAAAAAATGAAAAAAGAGAAGTTTCTACAGAAACATTATATTCTTATTTAGATGCATTGTGTAAAGCCTTTATTGTAAAGAAAGTATATCGTTATGATGTACATGGTAAAACAATATTAAAAACTTTAAATAAATATTATTTAACAGATTTAGGAATTGCTCAAATTAAAACAAATAATTTTGAAATTAATAAACCATTTGCCATAGAAAATATTGTTTTAAATGATTTATTAATTAAAGGTTATAATGTTCAAATAGGTAAAACTAAAAATGGAGAAATTGATTTTGTTGTTGAAAAAGATAATGAAATAAAATATATACAAGTTACTTATTATTTAGAAAATGATAGTGTTATAGAAAGAGAGTTCGGCGCTTTTCTGAGTATTAAAGATAATTATCCAAAATATGTAATTAGTTTAGATAAACAAGATTTTAGTAGAAAAGGTATTAAACATTTAAATATTATTGATTTCTTAATGAGTAACGAATTATAATAATACTAAATAAAAAAATCTATCTTTCGATAGAAATTTTTATAAACTATGCAGCACTTACTTCGATTTTGCCTTTTAATTCTTTGGCATTATCTGCTTCATTTTGGCCAGAACCTTTATTAACAAATTCAACTACTACATAATAATAAACTGTTTTTTCGCTTTGCCCTACATTTTCAATCACATCTCTAGCAATTTCAAATGTTCCTGTACTCTGTATATTTTGGTCAGAGCCTTGAACTAATGTTGCACCAGAAAGGGCTGTATTAGTTTCATCACATTTTTCAAATAACTTATAAGTAGTTCCATCTTCTAATTCAGATTGTTGAACACAATTGAATTGATTTTCGGTTAAAGTAATTTGACTATTCGATTTGTATAATGATATTTTTAAAGAATCACTACCAAAAGTATTTGATGTTACTGTATATTTGAATCTTACCGCAGCTTCCGCATCTTCGTCTGAATCAGATTTTGCTTTTACAATTATTTCAGCAACTTCTTTATGTCCAGGGTACACATCTGTTGCAGTAAAGCTTCCAGAATTAGAATCTGTGGTTGCAAAAGTTAAAGTATTTGCAATTTTAGCCGCAGAAACGTCAGCTTGTCCGTTATTGTCAGAACCAGTAAAATTATCAGTAACAGTCGCGGTAAAGTAAGCGAATGTGGCCCCCACCACTGCCACGAGTAGCGTGGCTACCGCAATCACGGTTAACAATACCATATTTTTTCTTTCCATTTTCTTTTTTACTCTCCTCTCTATGATATTGATAACCAATCCATGGTATTTTTTACAAGATACTTATTCACATTAGAAAAGCCAAATTAAAAGTCAACTAAATCTTTACGAGCAAATAATAAAACTTTAGTAACAATTTTTCTTCCTTGTTCGGTAAGAAAATATTGATTTTTTCGAGGAACTTTCTTAATAATTTTATGAACTTTTAACTTTGCTAACATTCGAGTTGTTCTCTCAATATTTTCTTCCAATTCACCATTTTCAAAAAATTCATCTCGTATCATTTTATTATTAAAACCTTGAATTAAATATTTTCCATTTGAAATTATCTGAAATAATTTCAATGTTTCTTCCTCAAAAATATTAAAGGCTGGATATAATTTTCCGTTAATAATTTTAGGAACAGATATCTTTTTTAGCTCATTTACAGACAAGAAATCTTCTTCTATTTCTGGCAATGCACTAATGAATCGATCAATAATAGATTTACTTACTTCTACATAATGATCTAAATTAGACAAGCTTTTTCCCATTGGTACTAGAGTAGTTTTCTCATTTGTTTGTTTTACAATTTTAAAATCTCTAGGATTGTTAATAGTAACTTCTATTCTTAAATTATTTCCTTTATCATACATTTTAATTTGATTATTATTTAATTTAAATTTAATACGAAGTTCATCGTCTCTTAATCTTAAATCTGAACTTATACTTCCTTGAGTAAATAAGTGTATTCGTTTTGAATTCTTTCCAAAAAAAGAATAAATACTTTCACTGTTAAAAGCAAAATAAGCATTTTCAACTAACTTTTTATAAATACATTTTAAATCATTTGCTTTTTTAAAGTTAATGTCCATAGCATATTCACATTGATCAATACACCAAAAATATTCATGATTTAAAATGTTTTTAAAATCAGATAATAAAGGATTAATATCATTTGCTAATTTAGAAAAATATTTTAATAATTTTTCATAAGAAAGTTCGTCAGCTAAATCTTGAGCTTTATCAAAATCTTCAATATAGGAAAAAGAATTATTAAACATTTCATAAGAAATTTGCTTTCGATCTAATACTTTTGAAAGATATTCTCGACCATTAATATATATTCCTATATTATAAGGAAAGGTAGTTTGGATTTTTATAAACATAAAACCTAATGCTTTATGATTAAAATATAAATAATAATGTTTACATTTTGTTTCCTTAGACATAATTTCTAATTTTTGTGTTTCGCGATTTGAAGCTACTGTCATAATATTACAAATCTCTAAAGCTGAAAACGCACAGATAAGTCCAGTTTTATAATTTCTTTCTTTTAATTTATTTTTAGCAATTTCGTTTTTATCAACTTTTGAAGTTGTAATATATTCAATATTTACTCCTCGTTTTTCTGTATAGTCTTCAATATATTTACATAATTCTTCAGTTTGTTCACAGGCAAACTTATGAAAGTCTACTAATAATACTTGTTTTTGAATTAAATAATATAAAAGTAACCTTGGATTTTGAAAAGATATCAAATATCCATGTGCGATAAATCGGTCAAAAGTAGACAGTATCCCCCTTATCTTTGAATTCTGCTGCTCTATCAAATTCATTTAATAACCCCCTAGTTATTCTTCCAAAAAATGTTTTTTTGGATACAACTATTATATTGTTTTTTTAAATTTTTGCAAGTTTTGCTTTGTCAAGTATTTGACACTTAAAAGATATATTTTAATGATTTTTTGAATAAAAATTAAAAAAATCTTGAAATTAAAAAGCTATTTTGTTATTCTTATATCATAGAGAGGAGAGTAAAAAAGAAAATGGAAAGAAAAAATATGGTATTGTTAACCGTGATTGCGGTAGCCACGCTACTCGTGGCAGTGGTGGGGGCCACATTCGCTTACTTTACCGCGACAGCAACGACTAATCCATCAGATAAAGCAGAAGCAACTGTAACAACAAATAAACTAGATGGAGCAACTATTACTTTTACATCAGAAAAACAATTGCAAATGTTGGATTATCCAGGTGGTTTAGCAGTATATGGTGCTAAGGCAACTATTGCTAAACAAGACGAAGGTGATAATAATGAGTATCAAGCAACGTTTAACTTGAAGATTACCTATACAAATAAAACACAAACACCGTTAGATTGGACCCTTTATATGGTTGAAAGTTCATATGATAATTTAGATGCTACACAGACAACTACATGCAAACTACGCAAAAAAATAGTTGGAAATGATTTACAACTTTGGTATTCTGATTTAGAGGGTGATGACCCAACAAATGATGCTGGTTGTAAGGGAGAGGCTATAACTACTAAATTAACTAATACTTTGCAGGCAAAAACGATTGCTAGTGGAAAGTTATTAGCAAACAAAACTGACCAAGTGATTGACAAAAACAGTACAGAAGATGAAGAAGAGTATAAAAAAGAATCTGGTGCTGATTTAGCCAATAGAGCCATAAATACAGATGATAAACAAGACAAATATTATTATTTAGTTGTAAAGTATCCAAACCAAAATGCGAATCAATCATTAACTGATGAAGAAAAAGAAATTAAAGTTTCTCTATCCATTGATGGCACAGCAAATTTATCTTTATATGAAGCTGAATAATTTATGCACAACAAAAATTCTATCGAAAGATAGATTTTTTTAGTTTAAAAGATAACAGATATTGGATATGATTTATTCTTTTCATCTAATGGTATTATCTCTGAATAAAAACAAAGTAACCCTCCATTACCTACTTCTAAGTTTTTATTATTTAAAATTTTAAAATTA
>CANPXO010000064.1 GCA_947586205.1 uncultured Bacilli bacterium | reverse complement strand
TATGTTTCACGTGGAACGTTGAAAAGTATTGCTTTTTCAGGACTCTTTTGTTATTATTAATACGTGCAACAAATATAATGTAATCTGGTCAGAATCGGAAGATAGCAGCCATGTCATTCCCTATTTGTGTGCACTTTTTTTATGTAGGTGATATTATGAATCAATATTTTGATATTTGTATTAAAGAAGCTCAAAAAGCTTATGAACAAGGGGATGTTCCTATTGGTGCAGTTGTTGTTTTGGATGGAAAAATTATTAGTTATGCACATAATATTCGTGAAAAAGAGCATAAAATTACAGGCCATGCTGAAATTGAGGCAATTTTGGAAGCCGCAAAGTCTCTAAAAAGGTGGAATTTGGCTGATTGCGATTTATATGTGACTTTAGAACCTTGTTCTATGTGTAAAATGGTGATTCAACAGGCTCGAATTGCAAATGTTTACTATCTTTTGAATAAATTAGACTATAAAAAAGAGTATGATAAGACCAAATATGTGAGTTTAAGTGATAAAAGCGACAGTAAAAACGTACAATTGTATTCTGAAATGCTATCGGATTTTTTTAAAACAAAAAGATAGCAAATCTTCTTTGTTTCGTGGTATACTATAAATGAAATCGATTAAAGGTGGTGCATCATGAATTATAAAGTTTTATATAGAAAATATCGACCTAGTAGCTTTTCGGGGATTGTTGGACAAGAATATACTGTAAAAATGCTTCAAAATGCAATTATTCACAATAAAATTTCACATGCGTACTTATTCACGGGGCCTCGTGGAACTGGAAAGACTTCAACGGCAAAAATTTTTGCAAAAACAATTAATTGCTTGAATCCAGTTAATGGGGAAGCATGTGGCCAATGTACGAATTGTTTAGGTTTTGCAGATAGTCCAGATATTATTGAAATCGATGCTGCTTCTAATAATGGAGTCGATGATGTAAGAGAACTTATTAACAATGTGAAAATTGCTCCTTCTGAAGGAAAATATAAGATTTATATTATTGATGAAGTTCATATGATGACTCAAAGTGCTTTTAATGCTTTATTGCTTACATTGGAGGAACCTCCTAAACATGCAATTTTTATTATGGCTACAACGAATGTAGAAAATGTTCCTATTACGATTTTATCGCGTTGTCAAAGATTTAATTTTCAAAAGATTTCATTAAATGATTTAAAAAAGCAAATTCAATTTGTTTGTAGTGAGGAAAATATTTCTATTACAGATGATGCTGTGGAAGAGATTGCTTATTTATCAGAAGGTGGTATGCGGGATGCGCTTAGTTTACTTGACCAGTTATCTTCAAATTCTGAAGAAATTACATTAGATAAAATTCTTACTCATTATGGCTCTATTTCAACTAAATCTATTAAAGATATCATTGAAAAGTTAGAAAATCAGGATATTGCTGCATTGGAACAGTGTTTTGATGATTTAGAGAATACTTCGAATGATTATAAGGTTTTTATTAAGAAAATGGTAAAGGAACTTACTCATATCGCGATGCTTATCAAATATAACCGTTATGAGGGAAATTTAACGTTTGCACAGATTAAAAAAATTATATTTGATTTTAATGAGATTTTAAATAAAACAAATATTAATATGAATCCTTATGTTTTAATTAAATTAACACTTTTGGAAAGTTTTGATGTAGACCCAATGTCTGAACGAAGGACAATTATTTTTAAAGAACCTGAAAAAGCGAAGGAAGAAGTGAAAGTTGAGCATCCAAAGAAGGAAATTCCTGTTGTCGATGAAGTACAGATTCAACATCAAGATGATTATTTACAGAAATTAAAGAAAGTTCGAATTAATAATTGTTTTGTGGGGGCTAAAAAGGACATTTTAACAAATTATCAAGAAATTTGGAAAAAGTTAGAAAATGCTTCTATTAAATCAGATTATGTTTCTTGGATTATGGATTCTAGTCTAGTCGCAGCTTCTTCTGAATATGCTATTATAGGAACGAAATTGGATAGTTTGGCAAATCTTATTAATTCTAAAATACAAGAATTTACGGATGAAATTAAGAAAGAGTTTAGTGAAAACATTCATTTTATTGCAGTTAGTATGGATGAATGGAATAAAGAAAAACAGATTTATGTTAAAAATTTAAAAGATAAATATACTTATCAACTCATGGATGAAACAGAAATTGAAAAACCAAAAAATGAGGAAAAAGAAGAAAATATGATTACAGATGTATTTAGTCATGATAAAATAGAGGTAGTTTAGAAAGAAGGAAAATGTATGAATATGCAAAGTATAATGGCTCAAGCTCAAAAAATGCAAAGAGACATTCAAAAAAAGAAGGATGAGATTAATGCTCAATTATTTCCCGGGAAATATGAATTTGTAGAAGTGACTTTAAATGGGAAAAAAGAAATGGTGAAATGTCAAATTCAAAAAGAATCTTTGGATGCGGAAGATATTGAAATGTTGGAAGATTTTATTGTTCTTGCTACAAAGGATGCTTTAGCAAAGGTTGACAAAGAATTTCAGAGTAAAATGGGACAATATGCTGGTATGTTAGATGGTTTGATGTAAGATGAATCGTGGATATCCAGAAATATTAGAACAATTAATTGATTTTTTTCAAAAGTTTCCAGGTGTAGGTGAGAAAAGTGCAGAAAGAATGGCTTTGTCTATTTTAAAACTTCCTACTGAAGAAATTGAAATTGCAAGTGATGTGTTAGTGAAAGCTAAAAAAACGTTACATCCATGTCCTGTCTGTGGAAATTTAACGGATATGGAAACTTGTAATGTTTGTACTGATTCTAATCGTAATCAAAATTTGATTTGTGTTGTGGAAGATTACAAAAGTGCTTTTGCTTTTGAGAAGGCTCAGAATTATCGTGGTGTTTATCATGTTTTGAATGGGCTTATTTCACCAATGGATGACATTGGAGCTGATGATATTAATCTTGATTCTTTAATCAAAAGAGTGGAGACTTTAGAGAGTCCTGAGTTGGTACTCGCTTTGAAAAGTTCTATGGAAGGAGAAACGACAACTCTTTATATTAAGAAAATTTTTGAAGGAAAGAATGTGAAAATTTCAAGGCTTTCCTATGGGCTTCCTTTAGGAGCAGAAATAGATTATTTAGATACAACAACTCTTGATAAGGCTATTGAAGACCGTAAACAAATTTCAGAATAAAAATTCTTTTTTGGCATATCGTTTATTGAGGGATTCATATGCTAAAGAAAATTTATGTATTGGTTCGAAAAATTGTCGTGGCTTTTTTGCTGTTATATGGTCTTAATTATTTTATCTCTTCTTTGCATATTTACATTCCTATCAATCTTTTTACGGTAGGAACTGTAACTTTATTAGGACTTCCGGGGCTTTCTTCTTTAATTATTTTGTTTTTTATAGTAAAATAATTTTAGGTGATGAGGTGTGCAGGAAAGTCAAGGAATGCAAGAATTACTGAATGAATATCATGAGAATCGACTCTCTCATGCTTTTTTGCTTGAAACAAATCATCAAGAAAAATGTTTAAATCATTTGTTAGAATTTTTAGGATACATTAATCGTACAGGTGATGAAGAGGAAGATGCGAAGTTAGAACGTTTAATTCAGAATCGAAGTATTCCAAGTTTAGTGATTATCGAGCCTGATGGTCAGATGATTAAAAAAGAACAAATATTAGAGTTAAAAGATTTTTTTAAAACGAAACCCATATTTTCAAAATATAATATGTATGTTATACTAAATGCCGAGGCACTGAATGCATCCAGTGCTAATACGATGCTTAAGTTTTTGGAAGAACCAGAGGATAATATTTTAGGTTTCTTTCTTACAAATAATCGAGAGAACATTATTTCAACAATCAAGAGTCGTTGTCAGGTGATTTTGGATTATTATGATACTTCAGCATTTGAAAGTATTCCTAAAGTTTGGAAATCTATTGCTATCAATTATATTAAGGAATATCAACTAGTCAAGGAAGAAGCAGTGTTGTATAATAAAGATGTCTTGATGTCTCTTATTCATGATAGAAAAGAACTTCTTTATTTGTTTCAAAGTATGAATGAGATTTATTCATCGTTAAATTCTGCTAAGTTGCTTGGAACTCCTTTAGATACAGAACTTCAACCTTTAGAGTTTTTGATGAAGAAAGAAGAAACGTTTTTTGTGAGAGAATTACAGTATTTGGCTAGAATTCTAGATGATTTGAATTATAATGTGAATATTCAAATGTTATTAGATAGATATGTTTTAGAAAGTCGGTGAGAATATGAATATTTATGAAGTTGTTTTTAAAGATAAAGGAAAAGGTTATTATTTTAATGGTCATGAGTTACAAATTCCAAATCGTGTTACGGTGATTGTTGAGACTGAAAGAGGTCTTCAGTTTGGACGAGTTGTTAATAAGTTAGACTCTGAAAAGAAGAGTGTTTCTTTAGATGAGTTAAAAGATATTGTTCGAATTGCGACCAAGAAAGACTATGAGCAGTATTTAAAAAATTGTCGTGATGGAGAGTCTGCTCTCAAAAATGCTAGACAGTTTAGTGAAGAGTTAGGTTTAGATATGAGATTTATTGATGCTTCTTTTACGTTTGATAGAAGACAATTACTTTTTAATTTTTATGCAGATGAGAGAGTTGACTTTAGAGAACTTGCGAGGAAACTTGCCAATGTGTATAAAACACGTATTGAACTTCGTCAGATTGGAGCTAGAGATAAGGCTGAACAAATTGGTGGAATTGGTATCTGTGGTCGTAAACTTTGCTGTGCTTCTTGTTTAAATCATTTGGAATCTGTGACAATGAATATGGCTAAAAATCAGAATCTGGCTCTTAATCCTTCGAAGATTAATGGGGCTTGTGGAAGACTTCTTTGTTGTTTGTCTTATGAAGATGAAGAATACATTCGATGTGGATACGGTATGCCTAGTGTTGGAGATAAGGTAAGTACAGAGTTTGGAACTGGGCAAGTTATGAGTGTCGATATTTTAAATCGAAAATATAAAGTGTTAGTTAATGATGAATTAAAGGAGATTTTTTTAGACGATGAAAAAGTCGCTTAATTGGTTATTTGATTATCCAAATTTACAAGTATATCAGTATGAAGAAGGATTTAAATTTTCGTTAGATTCAATTTTACTTGCTGAATTTGCAGATATCAAAGCAAGTGATGAAAAAATTTTGGATTTGTGTACGGGAAATGGAGTAATTCCTCTTGTTCTTCATCAAAAATATCATAAAAAAGTAATTGGAGTTGAAGTTCAAAAGGAAATCTATGAGTTAGCTTGCGATTCGGTGCTTGTGAATCACATGTCTGAAGACATTCAAATACTTCATAAAGATGTGAGGAAGTTAAAAAATTATTTCCCGGGAAATAATTTTGATGTCATTTTGTGTAATCCACCTTATTTTAAGACGACAGAAAGTAGTATTGTAAATGATAATGTTTTAAAAAGAGTCGCGAGACATGAAGTATTGCTCAAACTTGAAGATTTAATAGAGATAGCAAATTATTTATTAAAGTCAAGAGGAAAATTTTATTTAGTACATGTTCCTGATCGAATTGATGAAATTATTGTATATGCTCATAAATATGGTTTTGGTGTAAAAGAGATACAATTTGTTCATTCTAAGATTGAGTCTAAACCTATTATTGTTCTACTCACATTGGTTAAAGATGCAAAGTTTGGAACAAAAGTGTATGCACCTAAGGTTATACAGGGTTTATCAAGTTATCAAGGAATTTTTGAAAGGAGTTAAGTTATCATGAAAATGATTGTTGGGTTAGGAAATATAGGAAAAGAATATGAAAATACTAGACATAATATAGGCTTTATGGTTCTTGATTCTTTTTCGTTCGATTTTTCATTAGAGAAAAAATTTCAAGCTTATGTAGCAAGTACATCTTTGGGTGGAGAGAAATGTTTATTCGTGAAACCAACTACTTTTATGAATTTAAGTGGTATTTCTGTAAGAAAAATCGCTGACTATTGTGGAATAGAGCCTCAAGATATCCTTATTATTCATGATGATATGGATTTACCTTTTGGAAAATTCAAAGTGAAAAGTCAAGGTTCTTCTGGAGGACATAATGGGATTAAGTCCATTATTGAGTCTTTAGGAACGGAGAACTTTTGTCGACTTAAAATTGGTATTTCTCATGACCGTAGTATGAATACAGTTGATTATGTTTTGGGACATTTTTCAAAGACACAGCTTGATTTTTTTCAAGAACATTATAAACTTTATCAAGAGATTGTGGAGTCTTTTGTTTTAGATGGTGCAGAGAAAACAATGAGTAAATTTAATACAAAGGAATGATGTGTATGAATCTATTTTCTAAATTTTCGTATGAAAATGAACTTACAGTAGAGGGACTTACTAGTGAACTCTCTTGTTTTTACGTGCTTGAATGTTTTAAACGAACTCATTCCTCTGTGATTTGGGTTACAAGTAATTTATATGATGCGAATAAAATTCATCGGTCTTTGGAGACTTATACGGATAAAGCTTTACTTTTTCCCATGGATGACTTTTTTACTTCTGTTGCCCTTGCAGTTTCGCCAGAACTTAAGTTAAAAAGATTGGAAACCATAGA
>CANPXO010000063.1 GCA_947586205.1 uncultured Bacilli bacterium | reverse complement strand
ATCCAAAAACAAATAATAAATCTTATCATCTTTAATTTTATCTTTTATATATTTATTTAATTTTTTATAATCTAATAATTCTTCAAATTCAATAAATTCAAAATTAATAAATATTATATGTTCTTCATCTATTTCCCTTTTTTCTTTTAATTCTTCAATTATTTGATTTAAAATAACTGATTTTCCACATCTTCTTATACCTACTAATATTTTAATTAAATTTGAATCATAAAACCCTCTTATTTTAGATAAGTAATCTTCTCTTAAAAGCATATAAATCACCTCTGATTACATTATATATTATTTTTATATTTTTGTAAAGTTATTACGATTAACTGTAATAACTTTTTACTTTTGAAAATTATTACACCGCTATTATAGTGTGCTAATATTTAAAATATATTATTAGTTAAATATATAATAACAAGAAAACTTAAATAATACTTGTAATCAGACTCATTCAGCAAATTTATTATCTATTAACATTATTTTTAATATAAATAAAAAAAAGCAAGCTTCACGGCTTGTTTTTATATGATTAATTCTTGCCCAATGGTTAAGACGTCATTAGTTAAATTATTTAGTTCCTTTAGCGATTGAACAGTGGTGTTATTTAAACTAGCTATTTGATATAAAGTATCGCCAGGTCTTACAATATATATATTTTTAGGTGTTGGGATAATTAATCTTTGACCTATTGATAATAAGTTATTTGTAATATTGTTAGCTAGTTTTAATTCATCAACGGATATACCATATTTTTTAGCAATACTATATAACGTATCTCCTACTTGGACAATGTATGTATTACCTTTGTTAGAATTTGTATTGTTGTTACTAGGCTTTAAAAGAAGTTTTTGACCAACATATAAATCATTACTTGTTAAATTATTAAGTCGCTTAAGATCTAGAATGGTCATCATATTATTCATAGCTATAGAGTATAGAGTATCGCCAGGTTTTACAATATAGTATTCTCCTGCCACTTGGGTAACTGGAAGTTTTAATCTCTGCCCGATGGCTAATTCATTACTTACAAGATTATTTAGTCTTTTTATATCATTTACAGTTGTATTATATTTAATGGCAATATTATATAAGGTATCACCGGGTTTAACAACATACAAGTCATCACTAGAATTAATATAGTTTAGAATACCTTGAACAGCTGCCTCAGCATATTTTTGCCAGTTATTTTTTAATTGACTAACATCATCTTTAGTGCTGTCAAGAAATCCGTACTCAATCGTAATACTTTCGGTATCACCGGTATTTCTTTGCATAAAATAGTAGTCATTATTAGGATTTACCATTGATTTGCGTTGGTATGCCTTACGGATGTTTTGACCAGCTTTATTTAATTCATTTAGAATGTTATTAGATAGGGTATCGTTATTGCGAAGGGCGTATATAACCTCAGCTCCATCACCGCCTCCTGCATTTATGTGATTAGATATAACTAATACATCTTGATAGTTACCAAATGCTGATTTTACTTTATTAACTCTTTCATCAGGAGTTAAAGTTATATCTTCTGTTCTTGTCATAATTACAGGTATTCCTAAATCTTTAAATCGATCATACATATATTTAGATATTTTTAAGGTATAGTCTTTTTCTATTATTCCATTACCTACTGCACCGCTATCCACTCCGCCATGACCAGGATCTATAACTATACCTCTAACATTATTATACATAAAATCCTCCTCAACATAGTGTATGCTAAGGAGGATTTTTAGTGATAAATAACTATATTTTATTGTAAATTCATACTAGCAAATATTATTTTATAATCATTATCATCTAATTTTTCTTTCAACAAAAGTATTCTTCCATAGTCATTATCTTTTATCTCAATAATTCTATTTTCTTTTAAAGAGTTGAATAATAAATAAAACTTTCTTTTATCATTGATGCTTATGTAGCCAAAGCATGGATCATTCATAATATTTAAACGAATAATTGATTTTGTTTTTTCACCTGAAAAAATAGAGAATAACATCTTAGGTCCAATAGAGATTTGATAATTTTGATACTTTCTTACTATATTTAAGATATTATCTACCATTTCTATAAATGGATGTCCACAATACATAATTTGGTTTATATTTTTATCTTTGAAGCGAATACTAAATACTTCTTTATCTTGGGTATAATTATGTGGTAGCATAATTGTATTACAACCTGTCCCATCTGGTTTATAATTAGTACATCCAAGTACTCTTGATTCTAAATTTTCTTTATTTTTTAATTTTTTTACTACTAAGAATCCATCCTCACAATTAGGACATTTGGAAATAGATAATTTTCCCCCTTTTAAATCATTAGTAACAAAACCACATACTTCTGGATCATTAGAACATATCCATAATGTAGAAGAATTAGCTAAATTTTTGTTTCCTCTTTTTTGAAGAGGATATCCACAACAAGGACATTCAATAATATTGCTTAATTCGTCAGTTGGTTCCAACTCTTCACCATCAAGAACTACATTTTTAAATTTATCTTTAATTTCTAAGATAAATTTAGATGGACGATGAATTGGTGTAATAATATATACTTTATTTTTGGTTCTAGTTAAAGCTACATAAAATAGTCTTCTTTCTTCAGCATAATCTACTTTTTCAGTATCTTTAATTACTAGTTTCATAACTGAATCATCAACTATTTTTGATGGAAATCCCAATATAGCATCTTTACCATTTACAATAATAACATTATCATATCCTAATCCTTTAGAAGAATGGGCAGTTAAATAAGTCATTTTAAGTTTTGGATATTTAATAGAAAAAATATGACCATTTCTATAAGAAAAATATTTTTCATTCTTAGCAATTTGAAATCCTTCAAATCCATATCTACCAATTAATAACACATTACTATTTTCACCATTATTAGTAACTATCATATCTAATGATTTTTCAATAGCTGAACACATTCTATCAAATGGTTTATCTTTTACGTTTTTATCCCAAGCATCTTGATATGACATTATTAAAACAGGGGCAGCTACAGATTTATTAGATTTTAATTCTTTCTTGATTTGCTCTTCATTAGTCATAACAAAGCTACCAGCTATATCAATTAATTCTTGAGAATTACGATAAGTATTTACTATTTTTAAAACATTGGCATAACCCATCATTTCTTCAAATTTAGTAAATAATTCTATTTTAGCTCCACTAAAGCGGAAAATAGATTGCCAATCATCTCCTACAGCTATAATTTTAGCATTTGAACATTTTGACAATTTTTCACACAAATCAAACCTTTGTAAAGATATGTCTTGATATTCATCTACAAAGATATATTCATATGGAAGTTTATCACCATTCTTAATCATTTTATCAATCATATTAGCAGCATTATTTATCATATCTTCAAAATCAATACTATTTCGATTCTTTAATTCTGTCATATAAGCTAGATAGCATTGATAACAAATATTAATGAATAATTTAGTTCTTTCATCATTTAAAGAAACTTTCCATTCATCAAATTTAGATGGTGTAAAGTTATTTGTTTTAAATCTTGAAATAAATACACAAACTAATTGAATAAATTTATTAAAATATTTATCTTCCATAGTTTGAACAAGAGTACGATATATCTCTTTACTATTTCGATATTCAAAAGATATTCCAACCTTTTGAAGTTCTTCCTTTAGATGACTAATAGTATCTCTGCCATCCTTATACTTTGAAAAAGTATAGATTAATTTAGTGCCATGTTTTTTATGAAGTCTTATTTTATCACGTATATGCTGCTTATATAATTGTAATTCTTCTTCTGTATATCGAGGATTTTTCCCTTCTTCTGAAATACCAAAATGTTCTAAATAAATTTCTTTATCATATTGTCTAATGATAAAGTCAGGGCAATATAATTTTATAGTATCTTCAAATCCATATTTATACACTGGCTCATATTCATAATCAATACCATTGATAAATAGAAAATTAGCGATACGACATTCTTCTATACTTTTTACTAATTCATCTTTGATTGTTCTTCTTTTTGTTTCTTGATTTTTTCTAAAGTTTTCAATAGTATTAGTAATATCTGATTTTAAAGTTGTACAGTCATTTTTATTTAATTCGTTCATTAATAAAGCTAGATTCTCTTCACCTGGAGGTACTTGCAAATAACTAGCAAAAAAGAGTAATATATTTTTTACGAATTCTTCATCATCAGCATTTTCTAACAAAAATCTCTTTATAGATGCGAACATAACATCATTAGTTGCTATAGTATATTTTTCATTTTCATTATTTTTTATAATAGTATTAGCAATACTATGAAATGTAGATATATTTACTGGTAAATTTAATTTTTTACACCTATCTTGTAACTCTTTTGTAGCTTTTCTAGTAAAGGATACAATTAAAATTTTATTTGGGTCTACTCCTTGCTTATCAATTAAGTATTTAACTTTAGCTTCAATAGTCGTTGTTTTACCTGCTCCAGCTCCTGCTATAACTAAAGTATAATCTTCATCGGATAGTACAACTCTTCTTTGTTCATCATCTAGTCTAATATTAGGGTCATCTTTAAGTAATATTTCATCTAAATATTGTTGTTCAGATTCAAGGTGTCTTTTAATAAAATTCTCATTATGCAATTCTATATTTTTGTCTGTATTTTCATAATAGCTTAATAATTCTTTTAAACTTTTAATACTAACTTTGTTTTTTTTGCACCACTGGTTTAAAACATCTTCTTTATCAAGAGTAGTTAATTTATCAAATACTTCTTTGTTTGTATCAAAAAATATCTTATAGTCTTTTTTAGAAATATATTTATCTAAAGATAATAAACTATCAATATTTGATTTATATTCTGATAAAATTAAAAATTCAATACAATTATTTTGAGGTTTTAAAAATAACATACAGCACCTACTTCTAACCCTTATTTTAAATCTTCTTTATTATAAATAAAATCTACAATATTAACATTATTTATTCCATCAACATTCTCTTGTAATATTAAATCTAATACAAATAAATACCGTGGATATAGTGCTTTAATTTCATAAAATGGCTTATATTCTCTTTCTTTAGTTTTCTCATCGTCGATATTTTTTGAGACTTGAATGTAAAAATATTTATCAGTATCTTTTCTCGCAATAAAATCGCATTCTAAAGTTCCAATTCTTCCTACACTCAAACTATAATTTTTACTTTTTAAGTAAGAATATAAAACATTTTCAAGAACAGGACCATAATTTATTCTGTTATCTGTATTAATGGAAAAATATATACTTAAATCAGCTAAATAGTATTTTTTATCACCACTTAATACTTGTTTTGATTTTAAATCAAATAAATCACATGGATAAATAATTTTAGCATTCTCTAAAACCTCAATATAACTTTTTATAGTTCTTCTATCAACATTTATTTTTTCCGTTCCTTTTAAGTAATCATAAATACTTCCAATCGAAATGATAGAACCAAAATTATTAATTACAAATTTTTGAATAACTTCAAAAAGATTAATGTCTTTAATTTTCTTATGATTCTTAATATCTTTTTCAAAAATTTGTTTAATTACATTTTCTGTATATAACATTTTATCGTCATGATTATCATAATTTAAAGATCCAGGAAATCCTCCATCTCTAACAAATTCTTCAAACTCATTATATATATTTGGACTAATAGATTTACCAAGGAATTTTTTCATATCTATATATTCGTAGAAATTAAGAGGTAACATTTCTAGTTCTATATATCGACCTGTCAATTTTGTAATTAATTCCCCAGATAATAAATAAGAATTAGAACCCGTTAAAAAAATTGAAAAATTACTTTCTTCTCGATAAGAATTAACAACTGATTCAAATCCCTGGACATTTTGAACTTCGTCAATAAATAAATACTTAAAATCATTATCAGAAATAAGACTATCAATTGTTGTTTCAAGTTGCATAGGAGTTTTTATAGACCTATATTCTCTTTTATCTAATTCAATATAAATAATATCTTTTTCATTAACTCCCTTGTCTTTTAACTCTTCAATAATACTTTTAAGCAAATAAGATTTGCCACATCTTCTTATTCCCGTTATGACTTTTATCATATTATCATCATAAAAGCCTCTAATCTTATTTAAATAATCTTCCCTCTTGTATATTTTTTCCATATTATCACCAGTTACATTATATAATTTTTACGCAAAAAAAGCAAGTTATCGACCACTTTTGGGCAACAATATGGCAAAATTGGTCGATAAAACGCCGTTTTAGTACTTTTATGTATTTAAATAGCAAATTATTATTTCTTACTAACTTATATTCTGAATCACACAATGGCTATCCCCACCTCCTGCATTTATGTGATTAGATATAACTAACACGTCTTGATAATTTCCAAAGGCTGATTTAGCTTTGTTAGCTCGTTCTGTTGGCGTTAGTGTAATATCATTATCTCTTGTCATAATAACAGGAATGCCTAATTCTTTAAAGCGGTCATACATATATTTAGATATTTTTAAAGTATAATCCTTTTCAACTATACCATTACCAATAGCTCCTGGATCTTCGCCGCCATGTGCAGGAATAGGAAAAGTCCAAAAATATCATTATTTCTTAAAATTCAATGTTCCATTCTATTTCTATATCTC
>CANPXO010000062.1 GCA_947586205.1 uncultured Bacilli bacterium | reverse complement strand
CATCATTTATATTCTTTTTTTCGGCATTCCTATTACTGTCTTTTTTTGCTTTTTCATAATAAATTTTGGTAATTATCCAACTGAAAAATGCTCCAATAATTCCTCCTATTAAAAGGGAAATCCAATCAATATTCATTTTCTTCGCTAATCTCTTTACTTTCTTCTAGTAACAAATCAAAATCTGACTTATATAATTTATCCTGTGTTACTCTATATTTTTCAAATTCTGTTAATGCTTTATCGCAGGCAATGTCATGTGATATTTTTCCAGCATTTTTTAAAATGTCTCTATCATCAGCAAGTAAAAATTTATCTATTCTTGTTGCCCAATCTTCCATTGTCATAGGTATATTTCTTTTTGCTCTTGCTTCTGCTAAATCTAAAAATGCACTGACAATTCTTTCTAAATCTTGAATTTCTTCTTTTGATAAATAGTTTTTAGCAACGATTACATCTGATGCCATTATTTTTCCATTAGGAGAATTTTTCCATGATGTTAAACCCATATGTTCTTTATTCGCATCTGCTCTGTCATAAATTATTTCAGCAGCTGTTTTATGAGACACTGCATAATGCATTTTGTTTTGTACTTTTTTAAAAAATTTAATAGAAGTAGGAGATTTAGGGTCATAATCAATACTAGTTGCATATAAATCAGTTAATTTTTGATAAAATCTTCTTTCCGATAATCTTATTTCTCTAATTTCTTCTAGTAATTTTTCAAAATAATCTTTATTTATGAATGATCCATTTTTCATTCTTTCTTTATCTAATACATAACCTTGAATTGTAAATGTTCTTAAAACGTTTGTAGCCCATCTGCGAAATTGGGTTGCTCTTATCGAATTGACTCGATATCCAACAGAAATAATAGCATCTAAATTATAGTATTCTGTTTGATATTTTTTTCCATCTTCAGCAGTATGTTCCATTTTGGAACATACTGAATTTTTGTCCAATTCATGTTCATTAAAAATATTATTTAAATGTTTTGTAATAGCTGGTCTTTGAACATCAAAAAGCTCTGCAATTGCCTTTTGAGTCATCCAAAGAGTTTCATTTTCATATCTTACTTGAATGCCTTCATCTTTTTCTTGTACTTTAAAAGTAATAAATTCTTCTGCACTACTTCTTATCATTAAATCTTTTGCCATTTTCTTTCTCTCCTTTTATACATCTTTACTTTTAAATCTTTTTTACTTTTTTCAGACTAGAACTTTCGTCGGTAATTCCGACAAAAGTATTTTCACTGAGTTTTCAATGAATTCGGTCAGCACTGCCGACCAAATTAGACTTACGTCTTATTTTATATTTTCATCTATCCAACTTAAAAATTCTTTACTTGTATTTTTTATTTCATAACTGGAAATTTCTGCAACTTCATAATTATGTATTTTCTTTATTTCTTTTTCAATTTCATTAAATCTACTTTCTTTTGTCCTAAACTCTAATTTATATTCGATGCATTCTTCTAACTTATTATTCCACCAATATTTAGAATTTACTTTAGTCATTTGACTCCCAGCTACTAACTTTTTTTCAAGTAGTGTATCTACTATATTATTTGCTATTTTTTCTTGGTCACATAATGTTGTAACTATTATATATTTATCCATAATCTACTCACCTTTCATAGTATTAATGTATAAGTTTTTCTTGTATATTATTTTCTAATATTTTCTTTACTTTTTCAAGTTTGGTTGGCTTGGTGGCTTCAACAAGCCAATAATCTGTATTCATTTTTTTAGTTTTTCACATTCTAAACCCGTCGAATTCGATGGGTTTAAAATTCATAGATGATGGCACCATTCTTCGCATCTTTATGATGTAATATAACTTTCACTTCAAGAGAACTAGGTACAATACCAAAAGAATTTCTTTGGTTCATATAAGTGATTGCTTCTGACATATTTTCGCATTGAAAATTGAAACATAAGGAATCATTTGTTAGTCTCTCTACATAAGATTTTATTGGCCAAATTAATGCTGATTCATTATTTTCTGATAATGTACATTCATTAAAATTAATTTCTCTTTTTTCACCTACTTTTATATGTTCAATATCTTTCCAATTATAATAGATAAAAGCTCGAAAACAATAAATACCAGATTTATCGATAATTCTTAAATCACTTTCATCTAATTCAATTTTACTTATGCCAATATTGATACCATTTAAAATCATCCTATTATTTTTCATTTTAAACGACTCCTTTCGTTAAGATATTTATTTTGAACTATTATAATCCAACAGAATCAGTTACCGAGGAATCCTCGACAACTATTTCCATTTTGGAAACAACTGATTCTTATAATAATTCTTCACTTTATCTCCCCTCTATTAATTTTTAAATTTAGTTTCTTCATATTTTTTTAATCACTCCTCTTAACTAATTACATCATACAACACAGACTTATGTTTGTCAACTGACTTTTTACGTTCTTGTAAATCATAAAAAAATAATCTTCTTTTCTACCAAAAATACTTGTTTTATTTTTATCTGAACTACTTGCATTTTTGAATCTTTATATTTATAATATCTTCTTAAAGGAATGATTTTCATGGATATTACAAAAGAAATATTAGATTTTACAGAAACTTTACCACCTACCGTAGGAGTGATTGGTTATGGTTCTGGAGTAAAACCTCAAGCTGGATATAAAGAACAAGACCAAAGACAAATTGATTTATTTATCATTGTCCAAGATTTAAAACGTTGGCATGACGAAAATCAAATTCTAAATCCAAATCATTATACATTCACGAGTCGTTTGTTTTTTGAACTTCCTACAAAATTTCAACATATAGGAACAGACATTTGCTATATTCCTTATCTTAAAAATCATAATTCTATTTTTAAAATTGGGATTATTGAAGAACAAGATTTATTAAATGACTTAAATGAGTGGACCACATTCTTTCTTGCGGGACGTTTTCAAAAAGATATTTTAGTCTTAAAATGTGATGAAAAAATAAAAGAAGCAATGGAGAGAAATCGTAAAAATGCGATGATTATTTCTTTAATACTTTTAGATGAAAATCACTTAAATATTAAAGATTTAATAACTCAAATTGTTTCTCTATCCTATATGGGAGACCCTAGAATGCACTTTGCTGAAAATCCTCAAAAAATCCAAAATATTGTTCTTGGAAGTTATGAAGAATTAAAAAAAATGTATTTAGATGATACCTTTTATCTCGTATATAACGACGATTCAATTGAAATTGATTATGCTGAAATTTTTGATTATGGACTTCAAGAAATGCCTAGTGGAATTCAAGAAATCTTTAAAAATATGGATACCTTAGATGTAAATCTGTTATCCAAAAAAGATTTGCTTCAATTAAGAAAATCTTTATTAGAATTTTTAACAGAAAGAAATCGAAAATCTGGTACACTTCAAGCAATGAAAGGAATTTTGACAGCTGGTCCTGTTAAATCTATGAAATATGGTCTTGAAAAAATAAAAAAGGCCCATAGAAAGAGTTAACTAATTCTATAATGACCTATAATATCTTTTTGAAGACGTTCTAAAACATCTTCTTCATAATGAAGTTGAAAAGGATTTGCATGATGAATAAGAAAATTAATTCCTTTTCGATTTCTTTTTTCGCTGATAATCCCAATATGTTTTTTGAAAACAATAATGTCTCCACCTTGAAATTCTTCTTTGTCATAAATATTTGTACTTAAAGAAATAGCATTTCGTTTTAAATATGTATCAAGATTTAAAACTCTTCGAAAATCAATATTTTTATCCACAACATCAATATCATACGCATCAGGGTTTTTTAGAACATCTTCATTCAGCAAATTCATAATGTCATATCCTGCACCTAAAAGAGCAAAAGCAACAACATCCGTACAAACGCCTAAATTATCATCAGGATATCCTGTCCCATAATATTTACTTTCATATTTGGGATTCGTAGCAAGATACTCTCTTGCACTTTTTAAAATATCAGTTTGATCATCTACTCCATCTTCATCTTTATCAATTTTACTATAATAAGTTTGTATTTGAAAATCTTCATTTGTATACATTTTATGAGGAATGAGATTCCAGTAGTAACACATATAAATAAGAATTAGGAAACTTATAATCAAAATAAGAAACAACAACCATTTCTTTTTTAATGCTTGCATCATTCCAAATGTTTCTTTCTTAAAATCTTTTTTACGTATTCAAGGCCAAAAATCACAACTCCACCTAGAAGAAAATAAAGAATAGAAAAATGATTCCAAGCAAGAGGCTCCACTGGAACTTCTAAAGTGGTAGGCCCCATAATAATCGCATAGATAGAACCAATCATCAGTCCTAGAATGAGATAGATCGTTGCACTTCGAAATTTTACAAGAGCAAGTTTAATGAGACGAATCACTAAGAAAATACCTGCTAAAACACCTAATCCAAAAACAAGAAGAACTGGGAAGTAACTGAAGTTTAGATGAATGAATTCTTTAATTGCATTTGTAATCGGAATATAAAGTCCAAAGATAAGTAATAAAGTGGAACCGGAAATTCCTGGTAAAACCATCGCTGAAATCGCGACCATCGCGGCAAAGAAAATGTAGAAAATAAGTCCAATATTTAAGTTTGTAATATCAACCACGGATTCACTGGCATTCATTGGATTAAAATAAGTGATTAAAGAAACAATGGCAATACCTAAAAGCAAGAAGATAATATTTTTGTATTTGCCTTTTAAGGAATCTTTCTCTTCTTTCATCATTAAAGGGAGTGCAAAAACAATAAATCCTAAAAAAACTGAGCTCACATCATAAATATGAGTTTCAAACAAACTTGTAAGAACTAGAATCGCACCTAACATTCCAATGATCCAACCAATTCCAAGTTTTAATAAATACCAAAGTGCTTCTTTCTTTTTCTTTAAATTTCCATACATTAAATCATCTAAAGAATTAATAAACTTATCATAAAATCCTAAAATAAAAGCAATGGTTCCTCCTGATACACCTGGTACACTATCGGCAAGAGCCATACAAAATCCTCTAAATCCATTCACCAAAAAGCTCATAAGCATCCTTCTCTCTTGTATAAGTATAACATAATTATTTTATTTTTTGAAAAATTTGTTGAAAAGCAGATGGAAGCGAATATTCTAGTTCAATCTTTTGTTTAGAATAAAATTTCAGCTTCTTTTGTTTTTCACTTAAAATGATTAAATAAGCAGTCATATACCATTCTAAATGAGAAAATACATGTTTAAAACATCCTAAACTTTCAACACTTTTGATTTTGTACCCTTTTTGGTTTAACTTTTCATAACATTCTTTTGGAGTCATCTCGGCATCTTCATTTGGAAATTCATAAAGTCCTTTTAAGACTCCCTCTTTTCTCTTTTGTATTGCATATTCTCCATCAAACTGAAAAACAAAAACTGTTTTCTTTATTTTCTTACGTTCCTTTTTACTCTTTTTCTTTGGATACTCTAACATTGTTTGATGTTTAAAACTCTCACATATCTCTTTTAAAGGACAAAGCTCACAATGGGGAATACCATTTGGAATACAAACTAATGCTCCAAGTTCAATAAAGCTTTCGGTAAAATCTCTTGCACTTTCTTCTTTCATAAAATCCTTTAAAAGAGAGGTATATTCTTTTCTGACAGAAGGCATAAGAAGATCTCTATCATCTTCGTAAATGCGTGATAAAACACGTAAAACATTTCCATCAATCGCAGGATAACATTTTTGATAAGCAATCGATAATATAGCTCCTGCTGTATAAGGTCCAATCCCAGGTAAATTTAAAAGAGATTCTTCTTCCTCTGGTAAAGTCTCCATTCCAAGTTCTAAAACTTTACTTGCACATTTTTTTAAATTCTTCGCTCGACTATAATATCCTAATCCTTCCCAAAGTTTCAGTAAGGTATCCTCTTTTACTTTGGCTAAGTCTTCGATCCTTGGAAGTTTGGACAAGAATCTTCTATAATACTCTTTTACTACTTCGACTCTTGTTTGTTGTAACATAATTTCTGAAATCCATATTTTATAAGGATCGTTCGTATGTCTCCAAGGTAAATCTCTTTTATTTTCTTGATACCAATTTAATAATTTTTCAATCTCAACTTCATTCATAGACTCACTGATACTTATTCATAACTTGATTTAGATGATACATTTTCCGGTCTAGTTCTTGAATATCTTTCGCATACTCTTCCATCTCTTCTTGAACTTCCACAGGAATGGTTTCTTTAAATTTATAACGAATCTTATGGTCAAGAGAGGCCCAGAAATCCATGGCAACTGTTCTTACTTGAATCTCAGCTTGAATATATTCAACATGATGTTCTAGATAAACAGGAACTAACACGATTAAATGATAGCTCGAATAGCCACTTTCTTTAGGATTTGAAATATAGTCTTTTCGTTCTTTAATAATAATATTTGGAGAATGACTAATTAAAGAAACAACATCGTACACATCAGACAAAAATGAAACAACAATACGACAGCCAATAATATCACTTACATGTTTTTCAATATTTTGAATGGATGGCTCATATCCTTTGCTTTCTAGTTTTCTTTTCATACTTGGCATCGTTTTTAAACGAGATTTCATATGTTCTACAGGAGTATAACCATGTTCTAATTCAAAGGCATGAAGTAATATTTCTAATTCTGTTTCTAACATTTTCATTCCATATTCATATTTTGTATAAAAATCATTAAACATTTTATCACCAACA
>CANPXO010000061.1 GCA_947586205.1 uncultured Bacilli bacterium | reverse complement strand
TCCTTACCATATTTTATGTACCTTATTATGTTTAATAAATAACATATATCACAAGTGAAAAATTAGTATATAAAAAAGGAAAAGCGCAAGTTTTCCCTTTACCTTTCTTTCATTATATTTTTACTACAATAATATGTAATTAAGAAATATCCCCCATAAATAATTACTAACACAAAGATAGTTGCAATGATAGACGGAAGTAATTGTTCAGTTCCAAATACTTCTAGTACTTTAACCGCAAACATTATACCAAAGATAGAATGAATTAAGGCAAGTAGTAAAGGTAACATAAAGAATATAGCTATTTGTCTAAACAATGCTTTATTAATCATCTTCTCATCTGTACCAATTTTTCTTAAGCATATAAATCTTTGTTTATTATCACTTGCCTCAGATAATTCTTTTAATCCCAAAATTGCTGCACTACTAATTAAGAATATAATTCCTAAATAAAGACCAATAAATGTTGCCATGGCAGATAATCCAACAGTTGCCTCTTTAATGGCTAATTTAGTAGAACCAAAAGGAAGCAAATAAAAACTAGCTTTTGAATTATTATCTAACTCATTAATATTATTTTCTATTTTCATTATTTCTTTTTTATTTGTTGTTTTATAGTTACCTATCAAATGATTTTCGTATAAATATTCTTCTTTAACTACATCATCTGGAACTAAAATTATACCCGTATTAATGTGCTGACTAGACATTTCTAAAAATCCATCTTGGCAGGTATCATATTTAGGTTTTAAAGTATGTCCAAATAAATTAATTTGTTCTTTATTTTTAAGAGCAATATTTCTAACATTAACCATTGATTTAAAATCAGCGATAATCATATATTCATCATTTTTTAAAGAATATTTTTTTAATCCATAAAATTTAGCTACTTTATTATAGTCACTAACTTTCATGATAGTTTCCATTGTATCATAAGCTAAAAATGGAAAATTAGTTCTAATACTATCTAATTTTGATCCTAAAGTATGATTTAGTGTTAAATTCTCTGTTGCATAAGTATTTACTTCTATATAATCCTTAAAATAAGAAGTAATATCAAAATCGAATAATTCAAACATTTCTTTGACTGTGTAAGAAGAGTTTTTGATTTGGGAATCACTATATCCATAACGTCTATATTTATCATAATATTTATCCATATTCATATTAACTGTAAACATAGCGTCAGCGGGAGTTAGCTTTCTAATATTTTTATTCATAGAGTTTTTAACAGTAAGACAAGATGATAATAAACAAATAGTTATAAATAGCATTAAACAAATAATCGTTGCACCAAATACCGATGTGTTAATCTTACTTGAAAATTGCCTTAATGTAAAACTATTTAATCCTTTGTAATAGAATTTCTTAATACTCATTGCTATTCTTAAAATAAGTCCTGATAAAGACCAGAAGATAAAAAACGTTGATGCCGCTCCCATTATAATAGGCTTCATTACATCAGTTACTTCTTGTAATGTAAGAAAATCATGGGTAACTATATAATAAGCTCTACCAAGAACAATACAAGAAATGGTAAATATAATAATACATAAATAAGGATTTTTTAATTTTATCCTTTCACTTGTTTTAGCACCATTTAATAAATCAATTAACCTACATTTACTAACGCTTATGGTATTAAATATCATAACAAGTAAATACATAATGCTAAAATAAATAATCGTTTTAAAAAAGGCAGATGTTGAAAATACGAACGCAAATTTTGTTAGGTTTGCTTCAAACATGTTTGCAACAACCAAACTCATAACCTGTGATAATAATACCCCAAGTCCTAACCCCACTAAAAGTGAAATAATACCAATAAATAATGTTTCAAAGAATAGTATTAAAGATATTTTTCTTTTACTCATACCTAGAGTTAAGTAAATTCCAAATTCTTTGTTTCTTCTTTTCATTAAAAATCTCGAAGCATAAATAATTAAAAATCCTAATATAAATGAAACAAATACACTGACACTAGAAAGCATTGTCATCATAAGATCAATTAATTCAGCTGTTGATGAAGAAACATTCATCATAACGGTTTGACTATCTAGGGCATTAAAAACGTAAAAAATTGCTACACCAAGAATAAGCGTAAAAAAGTAGATGGCATAGTCTTTTATACTTTTCTTGATGTTTTTAAAAGATAACTTACAAAGCATCGTTTAAATCGCCACCTAGTAAAGTTACAACATCAATAATCTTATCAAAAAATTCTTTACGAGTGTTATTACCCTTATGAATCTCTTTAAAAATTTTACCATCTTTGATAAAGATTACTCTTCTTGCATAACTAGCGGTAAAAGCATCATGGGTAACCATAAGAATAGTCGCACCAAGTTCATCTAAATAGTTAAACTTTTCTAGTAACATTTTAGATGATTTAGAATCAAGCGCTCCCGTTGGCTCATCCGCAAGCACTAACTTTGGGTTTGTAATAATAGCACGAGCTGAAGCTACTCTTTGTTTTTCTCCACCTGACATTTGATAAGGATACTTATTTAAAATACCCTTAATATCAAGTTCTTCACTAACTTTCTTGATTTTTGTTTCAATTCCCTTAACACTTGCGTTTTGAATAGATAAAGCAAGGGCTATGTTTTCATAAGCAGTTAAAGTATCTAAAAGGTTAAAATCTTGGAAGATGAAACCTAACTCTTCCCTTCTAAATTTATTAAGTTCATTACCTTTAAGTTTAGTAATATCCTTATCTCCAACAAAGATGTGACCTGCTGTTACCTTATCAATCGTTGATATGCAATTTAAAAGAGTTGTTTTTCCCGAACCAGATGCTCCCATAATTGCGACAAATTCACCTTTTTCTACTTCGAAAGATAAATTATCGATAGCTTTCGTTAAAGAAGAACGACTACCATAGTATTTTTCAATTTTTTGAACTTTTAAAATATTTTCCATATTTTTTCTCCTTTCTAAAACAATAATAATTGAAAAAAAACATTTTGTCGTTCGTTTAATATTACAAAACATTACAATTTTGTAACATTACTTTAAAACATCATAATATTTGTTTTTAGCAAAAGTTATATAAACTTTCGTATATTCATTATAAACAGATTCTATATCTATTTTATGACCTAACTTACAACACATATTTTTAGCAATAAATAAACCCATACCAGTCGAATACCTGGTATTTCTTCCATTTTCACCAGTAAAAGATTTATCAAAGACTTGTTTTAAATCAGATTCTTTAATTCCAATACCGTTATCTTCTATTATTAGTGTTGTTTTATCATCTTCTTCTTTAACTGATATTTTAATATAAGAATTTTTTATATTCTTTTTATATTTAATACTATTATTAATTATTTGTCCTAAAATAAATTCTAACCATTTAGAATCCGTTAATACTTTATAAGATGTATTTTCTGCGACGTAGTCTATTTTATTTTCAAGTATTTCATCCATGTTTTTAAGACCAACGTTTTTAATAACTTTTGATAAATCAGTTTCTTTTATTAAGTAATCTTTTTCTGCGTTTTCACATCGAACATAATAAAGAACTTGATCTAAATAATCTTCCAATCTTTTTAATTGTAATTTTGTTTTTTTATCAAACTGCTTCTTATGATTATTACTCATTAAAACTAAAGTAGAAAGCGGAATTTTAATTTCATGAATCCACATCTCAATATACTCTTTAAAATCTTGCACATAATCTTCCATTAATCTTACGTTTTCATTCATTGACTTATTAATTTCATATAATGCAGACACAAGTAATTCACCTTCATAAAATTCTGGTTTCGTTAAAGTTTCTAATACTAAATAACTTTTATCAAGAATTTTTATGTTATCAAGTAAATTTGTATAAAACTTTTTCTTTTTAAAATATGGTATTAATAAAACAAGCAAAAAACAAATGACATATAAAAATGATGAGGATATGATAACAGACTTTTCTACTTTAAACGCTAAAAATATAAGTAAATTTAAAATATAACAAATAAGAAACACAAAAAACTTATATAAATTATCTTTAAAATACGCTCCTATTTTCATAATAAAATGTACCCTAATCCTTTTCTTGTATCTATTGCGTTTTTATATCCTATTTCTTTTAATTTATTTCTTAGTCTACTTACATTAACCGTTAAAGCATTTTCATTTACGTACTCTTTGTTATCCCATAAAGTTGTCATAAGTTCTTCACGGGTTACAATTTTATTTTGGTTATTTAACAAATAAGAGAAAATAATCATTTCGTTTTTCGTTAATTCTATTTCGGCATCATCCTTTTTAATTATTCCCTTTTGTAAATCAAATTTTAATTCTTTATAAGTTAGTTCATTTATATTTGTATTGTAATTTACCTTTGTTCTTCTTAACACCGCTCCTATTCTTAAAAGTAAAATATTAGGATTATAAGGTTTAGTAATATAATCATCCGCCCCATAAGAAATAGATAGTGCTTCATCTATTTCTTTATTAATACTTGTTACCATAATAACAGGAATATTAGATTCTTTTCTTAAGTTTTTAAGTAAAACTTCTCCGTTTATAAATGGTATATTTATATCAAGTAAAACTAAATCCGGAGATACTTCTAATATTTCGTTTAAAGCGTTTTTAAAATCTTTTAAAATAATAGCTTCATAATTATTATTTTCTAAAAGTTTGGAAAGCTCATTACAAATTATCCCATCATCTTCAATTATCATAATCTTATTCATTTTATCCACCTTTTAACTTATTTATTATTATAACATGAACTTATGACGTTTAACCTTACAATTTTGTAACAAAAAAGGTAAATCATAAGTAAGCGATTTACCTTTTTTTAGTCTGATTAACAAATAATTAAAATTCTTTTTTTATAAATATTTTCTCTGATATTTTATAAGATACATAAACCATAATAATAGCTACCATTATTAAAATTATTATTAAATAATCTTCTAAAAAGGATAAGAATTTTAAAACGTTGGATAAATCTATATAATTTGCAAGCAAACTACCAATAATAACTATCCCAAATACAAGTAAAAAAATACCAATTCTTGCTTTTTCTACACCAAATTTATAAATAATTGGATACATAAAAGTTAAAACTAATAATGTTCCAAATATTACCCCAAGCATTGTTACTAATATTTGTTCATAGTTAATGGTTTTGTTATTAACATACGAAATAGCGAAAGATAAAAGAGTTGTGATTATAGAAACGATAAGAGTCAATAAAATTGTTGTTATATATTTAGATTTTACACTATTTTTTCTTCCGTTAGGCAATGAAATAGAATAAGCATCCCATTTATTATAATTATCATAACTAAATGATGAAATCATTATCATTACACACATAAATGGTAAGATAAATGATATATCCATTTTTCCCATTAAACCCATTATTGTATATACGATAATTAATATTCCTAATAATTTAAAATTACTTTTAATCATTGCCAAATCTTTTTTAATAAATCCTATCATTATTCTTCCCCCTTAATCATTAATACCATAAGGTCATCTAAAGTTATTTTATCAATTACCGAAATATTGTATTTTGCTTTAAAATCTTTTTTATTTTCAACTAATACTTCATATTCATATTTTGTTTTTTTGTATTTAACATAATCCTTTTTATTTATATTTTTAAATTCTTTCTCTGTACATTTTACTATTGCGTATTTATCTAATAATTCGTTTGTATTTTTAGATAAAACGACCTTCCCGTTATTGATAAAAGTTATATAATCAGCGATATGTTCTAAATCAGTAGTAATATGACTAGAAAGTAAAATAGAACAATCATCTTTTTCTAGTATACTTTGAAATATTTGTATAACTTCAGCTCTAGCTACTGGGTCTAACCCAGATGTTGGTTCGTCTAATATTAAAAGTTTAGGATGATGAGATAATGCCGTTATAATCTCTAGTTTTTTTCTCATACCTTTAGAAAAAGTTTTAATTTGTTTATTAGGTAACAAAGAAAATTCTTTTAAGTAATCATAAAACATTTTTGTATCCCAGTTTTTATAAATACCTTTCATGGTGTTATTTATATCATTTGGGGTAAGAATTTCAGGGAAAAACATATCATCTAACACGACTCCAATTTCTTCTTTTATTTTATTATCATTTTTACGATTGTCTAATCCAAAAATTTTAATTTCTCCATTATATGATTTAATGATGTTTAATATGGCTTTTATCGTTGTGGTTTTTCCTGCCCCATTTTCACCAATAAATCCCATAATCATACCTTTTGGCAAGTTAAATGTTATATTTTTTAACTCAAAGTTATCATATTTTTTACATAAATCTTTAACTTCTAAAACATTTTCCATTTTTTATTTATCCTCCTCATACAATATGTTTAACATTTCATTTAATGTTTTTTTAGTAATACTATTCATCTTTGCAATAATAACTGCCTTATCCATAAGTTTTTCTATCTTATTTAATTGTTCTTCTAAAGCAACGTCTTTATTTATTCTAGCAACATAAAAACCTTTAGATGGAATATTTTTTATAAAGCCTTCTTTAACTAATTCTTCATATGCGTTTTTAGTTGTTATTACACTACACCTAAGGTCTTTAGCTAAAGTTCTTATGGATGGTAATAATTCATTTTCTTTTAATTCATTAGAAACTATTTTTACTTTTATTTGTTCCTTTATTTGTTCATATATTGGAACACCACTTGAATTACTTATTATTATTTCCATATCTTACCTCTACTGTATATATTTATTATATACAGTATATGTACGCTTTGTCAATCTTAAATTAAAAAAACAAGTCTTTAAAGACTTGTCTATCTCATTAAATCTACTTGTTAGTACTTCCTATATACTTATTTTCCTTTTCTAATTCTTTAAGACTCTTTTTAGGTGTAGGTAAATCTTCAGGCATCGTTCCGCCTAATTCTTTTATTGTTTTTCTTATTTTACTTCCAACTTCATAATGCGTTTTGTTAGC
>CANPXO010000060.1 GCA_947586205.1 uncultured Bacilli bacterium | reverse complement strand
AATGTAACGTCTTCTATGGTATTTCCTCCACTTAAGTTTCCAATAATTAAAGTCGCGAATGGTTTAGCAAAGAAAAATAAAAGAAGAAAAGCTACAATGGAAATCACACTAATAATTTTCTTTCCGACTTTATAAGCTCTTACTTTGGCATCAATCATCCCCAGCGTATTATATTCTTTGATAATTTTCGAAATGGCAACTGGAAGGCCTGCCGAAGAAATATCTAAAAAAATCACATAAATAGTATAAGCATACGCATATAAGTCTCCTCCTTGGGCTCCTACCATCGCATAAAAAGGGATAACATAAAGCATTCCTAAAATCTTAGTAATAAATATTGCTAAAGTAGCAATGACTGTTCCTTCAATAAAAGAACTTTTCTTCATATGAATCACTCTTTCATTCACTATAAAGAATTAGAGCTGAAAAGCAATAAATCTGGTCTTCCCCTTGAATCCCTATAGCAACCTCATATTTAATATCTATTATATCACCAACTATCGTACTTAGAAAAGCATTTATTTTGACTTCCAATTCTTTTTCACTATTTTCATCAAAACATTTGACTTTCATATCCATCACCTATTTCATTAAAGCAAATTTTCGAGAAAAAGATTGTCGAAAAATAAAAAAATTGATACAATATTTTTGGTGATACAAATGAAATCAAAATGGACCATAGGAATCATAACTATTTTAAGTATACTTTTAATCATAGGCATGGTGATTTATTTTAAATATGACGTTTACTATGTCACATTCGCTGTCGATGGAACTTCTTACAAAGAATTAGATGTTCGAAAAAATACTAAGATATCGGATATTCCTAAACCAGAAAAAGAAGGTTATGTCTTCATAGGTTGGTATGATGAAGAAGGAAATTTACTTGATTCTTCTACGGTGATTCAAAAAAATATTGTATATTATGCCCGTTGGGGTGCTATTGTAACGGAAGAAGAAAATGAAAAATCAAATCAAAAATAAAGGTTGTCATTCATTGACAGCCTTTTTATGAGTGTTTCTTTCTCTTTAAAACTAAAATATCCTCATCTTTCAAAGTTTCCAAAATACAATCTTCATAAATCTTTAAAGCTAGCTTTTCTTCTTCATTATGATAAGTTAAATTCTTTAAATCTTCTAGCATAAATTCTTTATAAGATTCATAATATTCCTCTTTCATTGGAACATGAACATTCCTAATTTCTATTTCATCATGTTCCATCAAAACATCAAGTAATCCACCTTCTAAAAAGATGAGATAAAAATAACACTTCTGAAAAAATTGCTTTTGTTTTTTATTTTTACTACTTTTTATAAAACTTTGTAACTTAAATAGAAAGATTTGAATCACCCCAGTAAATACCCCTTTTAATTCTTGTTCCTCCATCAATTCTTTAGCATAATCATAGTATTCCTGTAATTCTTTATAATCATCAGAATTTTTATAATGAGAATTAAACAAGCAATCTAAGAGAAATTGAACATTTTCCATTAACTCATTTAGAATTTCCGCACCCTCTTCGAATGTAATCTCTTCCCCAGTTTCTTCCTCTTCTTTTTGCAAAGCCAAAGTATAATGATAAAGTAAATAGAAAACTCTAATTCTAAAAAAATCTTCAATGACTGGATAATAATCGGTATCATTTTGATTCATTAATGCTTTTGTATATTGAACTATTTTAAAAGGAATAGGATATACATCTTCGTCTTCCTCCTCATAACATAAATTGAGATAGTTTTCAAACTCATCAATATCAGAGATAGAACTTAAAATATCCTCCTCTTCCTTCTTTAAAGCATAATATTCAGCAAGTATGACTTTATCTTTTGGATTTTCTATTTTTCTTTCTAAAACAGAAAATAATTTTCTAGAAGTTCCCATTAATCTTTCATAGGCTATTTCAAAATCCATTAATTCTTCTTCACTTGCTGTAATGACATCCATATCAATATCTTCTTCCATTTTTGGCTCTTGTAAATCATCGATATCTTCCACATCTTCATTTTCAATTTCTTGATACAAAGATAAATCTTTGGATTTTGTTTTTAAATAATGATTTAATTTTAAAATACTGCCAATCGTAAACGAATTTTCTTTCTTAAGTACAAAATAACTATTTTGAATTTGTAATAATAAATTAAGATGATACTTAGCAGGAACAACATTTAAAATGGCATCTAAGTAATTCTCCCAAACTTTTTTGTCTTCAGAAATTAAATAATCCAATGTAACATTATAAATTTCTTGATTTAAAAGAATCATTAAAAAATTCATATCTTCTATTTTAAGATTTTTCTCTTCTCCTAAAAGATAAAAATCCTCTACCTCTTGTAACTTTTGAAATTCATGACAAAGTAGATTTTCAAAAGCCACAAAAGTATTTCCTTTTTTCATAAGTTTGGCAAAATAAGGATTTCCCATAATTTTTTCCATCGTCCTATATTCAATAGTAGAATATTCTTGCAAAGATAAAAATTGAATTCGTTTAAAAAGTTTATAATAAATTCTTAAAAGAACAGGATTCTTTTTACTTTCAATCACAGTATGTAAAAAGATAAAATTTTGAGGCAAATTTTCTTTCTCAATCATATAATCATAAAGTTCAATACATTCTTTCACAGAGAATGATTCTAAAATTTCTTTTTCTTTTTGCAAAAATTCTTCTAACAACGTTTCTAAGTTTTCAGAAGGCTTTTGTTTCATTTGTTCATAAATATGATACATATGGATTTCTAATTTTGTAAGTTCTTCTAAGTCTTTCATAACAAACTCCCTTTCAAGCACTTATTATAATCCAAAGTGAATTTTCTGTAAATGAAAAAAAGAAGAAAGTTGTGTAATTTTTTTCTATAATTTGTCAAAAATATGATATGATAATAATAAGAATAGAATTGGTGGTGTAAAACATTGAAAAAAATCGTAATCTTAATTCAAAACAATGCCCTTCTATTTACTTATAAAACCAATCAAGTGATTCGGGAAGACTTAATGAATACCAATATTATTAGTGATTCCGAATTAGTTTTCAGCGATGATTATATATTAGAAAATGCTAAACTTGTTCTTCCTTTTTTTCAAGAACTTTGTGAAATGAATTCGATTGATACATTAACTTTCCAAAGTAATCGCCTTGCCCTATTCTTACTTGATTTTTTTAAAAATACCAAAGTAAGAACCATAAGAATTAAAAAACAAGAAAGTACTCTTTATGAACTTTGTGAAAAAATCATTCGATTTAAAAACATTCGTGAGTTAGATTGTTATAGTATTCCCAATTATTTAATTGAGTTACTCGATAAACATCATATTAAAGTTACTACCCACAGCGAGATCCTTTACCTCTCCGATTTCATGAAAGAAAATAAACTCGAGCATTACTCAGAGATGTATTATCAAAGAAAGATTACCATATATCATAAGTTAACAGAAGAAGATGAATCAGACTTAGAATCTTTCTTCAAAGTGAATAAGTATTTAAAAGTAATTGCCCTTCTAGAGTTTCACCGAGATGACATTGAGTTTATTTTAGAATGTTTAAAGAGCTATCGACTTAAAAATATTTATATTGAACTTCATACGAATATTACGAAAGAAGAAGATTTTCTTTATTTAAAACAATTAAATAAGAATTATAAGAATCAAAAAATCGAAATTGGTCTTTATTACTCTGATGAATATCTATCAGATAACTTCATGAAACAAGTCATGATTAATACCATGCGATTAAGTGGAATTGTGATTGTCTTATTCATTATGGGAATGATTGGTTCCATTGCCGTTCGTAATTATACGTCTTTGCAAGAAGTAAGTTCGATTCAAGAAGAAGTGAAAAAAACAATGGATAACACAGAAAACATGGATATTCCTGATAAAGATGAGTCCACTTCTTTAACCATTAAAAATAAGTATATTGCCTCACTCTTAACAATTAATCCTGATGTTGTGGGATACTTAAAAGTAAACAATACAGCCGTTGATTACCCAGTCGTGATTGGACCTGATAACAAAGCTTATTTAAGAAAAAATCTATATGGTGAATATGATTATAATGGATGGGTTTTCATGGATTTTCGAAACTCTGAGAAGTTTTTAAATGATAACACGATTATCTATGGTCATAATATGTATTACAGTGATGTGATGTTTGGTACTTTACATAAAGCTTTAAGTGCCGATTGGTATAACAATCCTGAAAACTTAGTGATTTCTTTTAATACAATGTATGAAACCATGAACTGGCAAATTTATTCGATTTACTCCATTCCAAAAACAAATGATTATTTAAAGGTCACATTCACAGATGCTGAGAAAAAAATGGAATTTATTAATATGACAAAGAGTCGTAGTATAAAAGATTTTGGCGTTGAAGTAACCGCGGAGGATCACATACTCACTTTATCCACTTGTACAGGGAGCAATTCAAGATTAGTCATTCATGCTAAACTTCTTTTGAATACGGAATCATCAGCTCCAGATTCTTCTGATAACGAGCCTCTTTCGGATTAAGTTCAATAGCCTTATTTACATACTCTACTGCTTCTTTGTAATGTCCCGTATAAAAAGCACTTAAAGAAAGTAAATCATAAAAAGAATCATTCCAAGCAAATTCTTCATTAATATAAGATTTGCTTTTTTCTTTGATATTTAAAGCACTCTTTAAAACAGGATACGCAAGGTCATAACGATTTATGAGTTCATAAAAACTTCCAAGTTCAATATAAGCTTCTCTTAAATAAGGTGCTTCTTCAATCGCTCTTTTATACCAAAATTCTGTTTCTTCTAAATATCCTTTGGCATAGTAGTCACGAGCTAAGAAACGCGCGGACGCTGCCCTTTCATCTTTCCATGTTGCTTTGGGACAGCGAAGATGCTGATGTAACACTTCAATACTTTTATCCCACTCATGATAAAACATATATTCTCTTCCTAAATAATGTAAATTTCGATCATCGTCAGGATCTTCTTTTACACTCACTTCTAAAAGAGGCAAATAAGAACTTCTTGATTTTTTAGAATCTGGATAATGTTTCAATGTGATAGGCACTTCAATAAATCGTTCTTCTTCATCACACTGTAAAACTTCATGAACAGGATGTACCCATTTATAATTTTTTCTTTGATGAACTTTATCTAATAAAAAACTCACCACTGGATGATCATTTTCATCTAACTTCCAATAATACTCATATCTAGCACGAGTTGGATGACTCTTACTCCATGCTTCTTCTAAAAGTACACGCCAACCTGAAACAAAAACTTCATCTAAATCAGTACATACACAGATATCTGCATCCATTGGAACTTTTTCTAGAGAAGCATTTCTTGCTACATCAAAACGCCAAGGTTCAAAAACCCTCTCATAAACTGTTACTCCTCTTTTTTTTAGCTTTTCCACTGTATCATCCGTAGATCCTGTATCTAAGACAATGATTTCATCGGCTTCTTTCATGGAATCCACCCATCGGTCCACAAATTTCGATTCATTTTTCGAAATAGCATAAACAACAATTTTCATACTGTTCCTCCTAGGGTTATTGTATGCCAAAAAAAAAGCTTTGTTCTTTCCAAAGCTTTATTCTTCTGGTTCACAAGTAAATCCTTTATCTGCAAAGAAATCTTCTATATCCATATCATAAGTTGGGAACTCATCTACATCATATTCCTCTTTTAAATCATCCCCATCTACTGGATAAGAAACAGAGATTGCAGAATTTTCAGAGTTTACACGAACATTTCCTTGATATCCATCAAAGCTGTTTTCTGTTGCATCTTCTGCTGCCGCTTCAAAACTTTCAACAGTTTCAAAACGATAATATCTATTTTTATAAACATTATAATATTCTCCTAAAGAATTAATTCCAAAACGATAAGTATTACTTACAACAGCATCTTTATATTTTTCAGAACTTAAACGTACCTCATAACAATTCATATAATATTCTGGAGCATCTGCACTAATAACTAACTCACCAGTAACTTCTGTTTTATTTCCATAATCATCTTCTACTGTAAATGGCACTTCATAAGTTCCTTCAACACTTGTATCCACTTCATCTTGCATCATAAATGAGTATTCAGACGCCTCATCAACAAAATCAACAAAATCTTCTAACTTAAGTTCACTAGAAGGTAAAATTGCAAGCGTTTTCAATTTAACAACTGGCGCTGTAGTATCACTCACGGTAACTGTTTGATTTTCTAATTTATATTGACCACAAGTCACTGTATATTGATATGTTCCAACTTTGTTAGAATCCAAATCTGTTGAAACTTCACAACTATTAATATCAATAGGAGCAGATACTGTTGCAAACATATAAGGTAAAGTAACATCGATATTTTGCCCTAGCTCTAATTCTTTAAGCAAAGGTGTAATCGTTACGGTAGATTTTGGTGATTTAGCTTGACTTTGATTCATAAAATAGTAAACTCCAAAACCTACTGCCGCGACTAAAACAACAACTAACACAATGATAAGCGGATTCATTTTCTTTTTTGGTTTTTCTTCTCCACCTGTAGGCATTGTTGGTGGTGTTGGAATTCCGCCCATCATAGCTCCATTTGGCATAGGTGGAACAGGTCCCATTCCAGATTGTGGTGCTGGTCCCATTGGTGGAATTTGTCCCACTCCTGATTGTCCAGAACTCATAGCTTCCATAGATGAAACAGGCCCTCCAGAATTTAAAACTGTTTGAGCATTTAAAGGAGTTCCCATAAGTGGTTCAGCAACAGTTGGCATTGGTGTTTCTACAACAGGAGGAACCGTACCTTCTGGTTGTAAATTCACTGGTGCCACATTCACAGGTTCAACTGGTGCATTAGGTATTGGCTGTGGTGCCTCAGGTGCCTGTGGCATTGCGGGCGCAACTGGTGGAACAGTTGGCACTCCATTTTCAGGAACTGGTGGAACTTGTGGATTAGGTCCCACTCCTGAAGCTGTAGTTGGAGGAACTACAGAATTCAAATTTTGACTTTCATTATTATTCATAATTCTACCCTCTTATTCTAAAATACAACTTAATTATACTAATTTTTTTTGAAAAGCGCAACCCCGTATTTCTAATTTGTTATTTTTTTGATGATTTCT
>CANPXO010000059.1 GCA_947586205.1 uncultured Bacilli bacterium | reverse complement strand
ATTTTATCAAAAGATAAACGTTCTGTCTATGAAAAGTAAAAAAATATAGTGGTGTCATATGATGTGTATGTGACACCGTTCGACAAGTTTCGCACACCTTCTTGTGTATAATAGCGAACTAGTTTTGGTCAAAATAGGCGAGACTTAGGAATGAGATCCTATGACGCCGGTGATAATAGAATAACCTAATATTTTCAAGCGGTTAGAAGCTTCTTATGAAAAATCTTTTCTTTTTCATTACTACAGTAAAAAACGTCCTTTACCAAAATAATCAAAATCATCTAAGTTTACTTGATAAACCTGTTTTAAATTATGTTGTCTTAAATAAAGAGTAATGTATAAGAATCGTTTTTCATAAAAAGATATTGAAGCATTAAAAGATGAAACTACTAAAAATTCATCAGTAGTTTTTTCTTGACGTTAAAAACTATTTTATGAAATAATAGAATGGATATAAGGCGATGATTAGTTATGGATTTAGAAAAAATTAGTGAATTTATTAAAAATGCTCGTTTAAAAAGTCATTTAAGCCAAGAAAAATTTGGTGAAAAATATGGAGTGACTTATCAAGCTGTTAGTAAATGGGAAACAGGAAAAAATTTACCTGATATCAGCATTTTAAAAGAAATATGTAAAGATTATGATAAAGATATTAATGAATTATTGAATAATAAAAGGGTTTCAAAAAAGAAATATGTTTTCTTAGGTATTCCCATCGTAGTATGTCTTCTAATTATTGCCTGTTTTGTCTTCTTTCCAAAGAAAAAAGAGGAATTTGAATTTAAAACCATTACAACCACATGCGATAATTTTGAACTTTTTGGAAGTATGGCCTATAACAGTAGTAAAACATCGATTTATATTTCTAATATTACATACTGTGGAAAAGAAAATCATACGGTTTATGAAACTTTAGAATGTACATTGTATGAGTCATTTAATAATCAACTGACAGTTATAGATTCTTCGAAAGACGAAAAGAAAACGATTGATGAATTTTTAAAAAATGTTCAGTTTCATGTCGACCATTATTCAGAATCTTGTAAAATGTATAAAGAAAATGGAATCTTTTTAGAAATAAAAGCAACAGATTCTAAGGGAGAAGTCACTTATTATCAACTGCCTCTAGAATTAGAAGATAATTGTGTTTCAACTCAAAGTTGAGATGTTTCAACTAGAAGGCGATAGAATTGTCTTCTTTTTTTTGAGAAAATGAGGACGAGGTGAAAAGATAAGTGAAAAAATTATTTTGGGGAATCCTAGTCCTTCTATTTTTATTTGGTACTTGTGGATGTGAGAAAAGTGATGGGGAAAAATTTAAAGAAGAGTATGAGGCATTAAATAGTGAAGTGAATTCTTCAGGAAAGAATTATCGAAAGTTAGAGATTAATAGAAAGAATCCTTTTGTTTATTCAAGCGCGGAAGAAATTGTGAAAAAAATAGAGAACAAAGAAACATTTTATGTGTATTTTGGTTCTTCTTATTGCCCATGGTGTCGAAGTGTAATGGAAAAATTAATTGAAGTTGCAAATGAAAAGAATATTTCTAAGATTTACTATGTCGATATTTGGGAAGGAGACCATAAGGAAATTCTTCGCGATACTTATAAACTTGTGGATGGAAAATTAGAGAAAACACAAGAGGTTGGACCTTTCTATGATGAGATTTTAAAATATTTTGATTCAGTTTTAGCTGATTATACTTTAACAGATGAAGATGGGAATGTCGTTTCTGTGGGAGAAAAAAGAATATTTGCCCCTAACATCATTTCCGTCGTGGATGGACAACCAACCCGCTTAGTAGAAGGAATTTCGAGTCAGCAAAAAGGTTCTATGGATGAACTTACTGATGAAATCTTAGAAGAGGAAAAACAAATTTTTGAATATTTCTTTTCGGAAGTATGATAAAATAAGGTGGTGAAAATATGAGAGAATTAAAAATTCATGGAATTTATAAACATTTTAAAGGAGATTATTATATAGTAGAGGATGTTGCTATTCATTCAGAAACCAAAGAAGAATATGTTGTTTATCGAGCACTTTATGGTGAAAATAAACTATATATTCGACCACTCGAAATGTTTTTAAGTGAAGTTGACCATGAAAAATATCCAAAAGTCACTCAAAAGTATCGGATGGAACTTCAAGATATTGATTCGGTTGCTCCTCAATTTATAGGAAGATAAAGTAGAGAGTGAATCTACTTTTTATATGTCTTATTTTAAAAGTACATGACTGAAAAATTCGAAATTTGACAAAGTGTAAAAAAAGTGTTAATATAATCACCCAAGAAAAGGGGGTTTTTGTATGAGAAAAAACTATGCTGTGAAAAGGGGAGCTTTACTCGCTTTACTAGGAGCTTTAACCGCGGTTGATGTTTCAGGAAAATCACAAGTGTTAAATAAATATAATAAGATTTCTATGTCACAAGAAAATTCTGAAGATGAAAAACTTTCAAAGATTGAAATTGACCAAAGTACAGAGTCTTTTGATACACAAAGTGAAGGTCACTATTCAACTGTTGTGTTAAATGGAGAAGTTTATTATCCTTATGACCCCAATGCTGATAAACGTGTATCTTCTCATCAAGAATTTATTAAAACAAAACCTGATCCATATATTGAAACTTATGAAGAGCATACACTTCCCACAACTGCTCAAATGGGAGAATGGATACGTAATAAAAGAGGTATTACTCAATCCGAATTTGATATCATGGTGGCTAATTTTGTGAAAGCTAGTGAGGAGTATGGAATCAGTTATACAGAAGACCAAGCGATTAAAGTATGGTATTTAGTTGCGGTCATGCCTTTAGAGCAAAAAAGAAAATATATTGAAGAAAGATGGGGAATGACTGCAGAAGAATTAGAAATATCAGAAGCCATCGTGATGGCAGAAGCGAAAAGAAATACAAATAATACACCAAATTATTGCGATTCTTTTGGAGTGACTGATACGGCGATTGGTAGAACAAAACATCGTACCTATTCCAAAAAAGGTGGGGATGTTTATGATCAATTTACTTTAATTGGTCAATTCCAAGTTTATACGGAATCTTCTTATAAAAAAAATATGGGTATTACAAATTATGGGTGTTTAGATGCTTTATGTGCGTATGCCTATGCGAAAGATTTAGGCCTTACGCCATTAAGAATTCCATTTTATATTGAATTCAAAGCTAATTCTAGGAATTTAGCAGAAGGAACTTATATTCAAGTGACTTCAAAAGGAAATAAGTATCAAACAAACCATTATATGCCTATATGGAATTCAGTTGATTACTATGAACCTTATAATTCTTTAACAGATAGTTATTTCCATAGCATTATGGATGAAAGAGAATTATGTAATATTCAAAAATTACAAAGAGTCGTACAACCAGAACATTGGTAAGAAGGGGATAAAGATGAAAAAAGAATATATGATGAAGAAAAGTTTAATTACGCTTGCTTTAGCATTAGGTCTTACAAGTCAGTCACTTGCGAAAGAAGGATCACTGGTTGAAGAAACAGTGATTGAAAGTACTATAGATTATGAAGAAAATAACGAAGAACTTTTACAAAACTTTCTAAATCAGTATGGGATATCTTATGAAAACTTTTTAGTTATTGCAAACCGTATCATGATAGAATCCGAGAAATGTGGAAGACCTTATGAAGATATTTATGGAATCATAAGAGATTTCAATACTTTAAGAGAGATTCCTAAAGAAGAAAAATTGGAAATTGTCTTACCTTATTTTGGAATGAATGAAAGTGATTTAGATTTTGTTCAAGCAGTTGCTGTTTATGAATCTGATGATAGTTCAGGAAAGAATTATTTTTCAGGATATTTACTAGCTAATCATTTTTGTGCAAGATTAAATAGTTATACATGGGTAGGTGCTTATGGAAACAACATCATGGGACAACTTACGGCTCGGGGTCAATACTCTGTCGTGAGGGAGGGGCTTTATGCAGGAGCATTAGGAAAATGGAGTTCGGTATCAGATGCTGTATTAGACCGTTTCTTTCTAGAAGCAACTGGTGAATTTCCATTATTCTTTACTGATTACTTAAGTTTTAAAGCATCAGGAGCTAAAGGTGAGATTTTCTTACCTAAAGATAATGTTTATCAAAATCCATTAAGTGAAGAAGATAGAATTCGAGAACGTACGAAACCTGTAGTTGTAGAGGATTCCGAACTTACTTTATCGCTTACGAAGGAAGAATAAAAACTTCCTTTTTATGTGTTTAAAAATACGACTTCCTCAACATTCAAACTATCTTCAATCGATAATGCAATCGAATATTTTACTTCTTCTAAAATATTTTCAGAAGCAAGTCCTTCATATAAAAGATTAGAAAAAGAAAGGATGACTTGAGATTCTAAAATCTCATAATTAGAGAGTTCGGTGGAAGCATTTAAATAACTCATCAAATTTGTTTTTTCACTTGGTGAACTTTTTAAATGTTCAATAATCACTTCGATTTTATCTTTGTCATTGTTTTCTAAAACAGTGACTGGGACATAATAAGAAGTTTGATCTGCTTTGGCAATATAATAGATAGTTGTTTTTGATACATTTTTAATGCTACTTAATTCATAGGTTTTATTAATACCTATATCTCTTGTAAGAAGGGGAGGAAGACTTTTGTCAGAATTAGGTAGTTTTTCTAAAATATTGCCTTCGACAAACAGAATAATTCCTTTTATTCCCTCAATCTCGGTTAAAGAATAGACTAAACATTCTAACATTTTTTCTTCTAAACCTTTTGGAATACTTAAAAGTTCTTTACTAAAATTAATTTTTAAAGTCGTATCTTGTAAATCAATCGTTAAAATCTTGGTGTTCTCTGGAAGAATCGGTTCAAAAAGGGTGGGAATGTAATTAGATAACTTACTGCCAATCGTTAATGTCTCGATTCGATTTTTTGCTTCTTCTATCGGACTATCTCCTTCGATATGCATATTCATTCTTGCAACATAACTCGATTCATCTAATAAATAAATAGGGGAAGTACTTCCACTTTGATAAGCAATCGATGTGACACCTGTAATCTCTTTAGACCTCGGAAAACTAAGGGTTAAAACAAAAACAAGTAAGGCAAAGGAAGTTACAATAAATTTTCTTTTAATAGATTCTTTAATCACAAAAATCACCTTACTTCACTTTATGATAAACGAAAGTGTTTCATGACAAAGAAAAAAGATTGATTAAATTTCAATCTCCCCTAAACGAATGAGTTCCACAACAGCACTGGCACGCCCTTTTACTTCTAGCTTTTGCATGGCATTTGATATGTGGTTACGAACTGTTTTTTCACTAATTTTTAAAGAACTCGCGATTTCTTTCGTACTTTTATTTTGAATCAACTTTTCAAAAATTTCTCTTTCTCGGTTGGTTAATATTTTTTGTTTCAACTTTTTCACCTACTTCCCCATAACATTAATCTCTATGGTAGTTTATGAGGAAATAAGGGGTTATGCTCTAGGCATTTTGAAATTTTACTGTGATATATTTTTCTTGGGTAAATAATTTTTGAACCGAACGAATAATTTGATTTGCCAAAGTACTATTATGATCTGCGCTCGCAATCACAATACTAATCGTATCATTTTTAATTTTTACAAAACTATCTAACTGAAATTCATCTTTAATTTTCTTTTCAATTTTTTCTTCGTCTCCCTTTTTTTGATTTAAGGCCATCAAAGAATTAAAAGCATTATTTTTTTCTTCACTTGTCTTGGTACTATCTAAAAGAATGGATTGATAATTTTCCATTTGTTTTAGAACACTTTCATCTTCTTGGACTCTTAAAGAAACTAAAACAGAACTTTCTTCAACATTCACACTTACGGGAGCTGAGACTTCTTCATTATCAAAATTATCGATAATACTTTGGAGACTGTTGTCGTTTAAAGTTACATAATAAATCGATAAAACTAATATCAAACTAAATAAAGTTACAAACCAAACACTTTGTTTATTAATCATAATAATCACTCTTTCTAAAACACTGTATGTTGGAAATTTTAAATTTATACATGAAAAAGTATAAACTATGCTATAATAATTTTAAAGGAGTTTTGGGGTATGCTACAGTTTTCTCTATTCTTTTTAAAATTTATTTTATTTAGTATGATTGGTTATATTGTAGAGATGGTAGAATGTGCGATAGACGAGGGAAGATGGAACAATCGTGGTTTTTTATGTGGACCAATTTTACCTATTTTTGGAATAGGTTCCATGGCTTTAATTTATTTATTAGAACCATTTTCTTATAATCCAATTTTAATTTTTGTTTTAGGAGTTCTTCTTACAACCACTCTAGAATATTTTGGTGGATGGTTTATTGAAAAAACATTTAAAAATAAATGGTGGGATTATAGTAAAGAAAGATTTAATTTACAAGGACGTATTTGTTTAAAAAATTCATTACTTTTTGGAGTAGGGACTTTACTGATTATTTATGTAGCCAATCCTTATATTAGTAATTTTTTAATAGAGATAAAAGATTCCGTTTTGATTACTTTAACAATTATTATTGGAATTATTTTTTTACTAGATACCATTTATTCTTCTGTTGTCGCTTATCGTTTAAGAAATCATATTATTATTGTCGAAGATTTAAAAAATCAAAAACTTTCTAAGATTCCTGGTATGTTTGAAAAAATGTTGACCAAAGAATTAATAGGGAAAAAGGCTCTTCCAAAAAGAGTGATGAAGGCATTCCCATCTTTATTTAAAAAATATCAAAAAGAATTTGAACTCATTCATCGTATTGAAGAAAAATTAAATTTTATGAAAAAGAAACAACATGACAAAAGGAAAAAATTAAAGAAACGTATCAAATAATTACCAAATCTACATCAAATAATTAGCAAATTCATAATAAACCACAAATAACAAAAAAATATATCCTATCTATTGACGAGGGGGGGGGGTATATGTGATAAAATGAACTTATGATAGAAAGTAGGTTCATTATGGAAAAGAAAAAAACAATTACACTAACATTAATAGGGATGTTTATCTTCCTATTTGGAGTGATAGGATTAACCTATGCGTATTGGAATTTAAATTTGAAACAAGAAGATGAAAACTTAGTTTATTCAGATTGTTTAAGATTAAGTGTTTCATGGGG
>CANPXO010000058.1 GCA_947586205.1 uncultured Bacilli bacterium | reverse complement strand
CCACTCTTTTTTGAGTCGAAGAGTTCCAGTCTTTTCTTTTTCTTTAAATTCAAAATAACCATTACGTAATTTACTCGCTAAGGCTAAAGTTCTGAGAAGCGTTTTATCATCATGATAAAATGTATAAGAAAGTTCTTCAAAAGAATAAAGTGCTTCACCTTTACTGTTTAAATCATCTATAAGCTGTATCAATTGTGGGAGCATTTCTGGTTCTTTCAAATAATCCATTACTCTTTTCAATTCTCTTTTTATCCAAGGTTCATCTTCTAAACAATCTATACCCATCTGAGCTATCAATGAGAAATATTTTCTTAAATGCATAGGCTTTATAAAAATAGCTTCTTCAGCAGGATAACACTGTTGTATTAAAACTTCTCCATTTTGTTCTCTCATTGGTGTAAAAGAAAGCATGCCTAAATTTAAATTTTCTAATAGTAAATGAACATTTTTAAAATAATTTTCTGTTTCTTTTCCTTTATAAATAAAATCTTCAAAATTTATTGGTCCTAATCGGTCTGTAAACCTTTTTCCAGAAAGAACCTCCCAGTATACTTGTTTTCTTGTTAAACCCCAATCAAATAATGTATCTTCAACCCATTCTGTTGTAACACTTTCTGTATCAATAAGAATATTTTGAGAAAGATTTGGTAAAGATGCTTGTAATGAACCATAAATAAGTTTTGTAAGAAGAACATGCCACTTATCTTTATCATATGCTTTTGTTCTTAACTTATATTCATTTACATACGAAAGCGTGTTGTAATTCGCATCTATATAAGAATAATCTATATATTTTTCTTTATTCTCTATTCCCTCCAAAATTTCTAATAACATATTTTGATGAAAGAAATAAAATAAAGAATCTACAATTAAACTTCGTTTACTTTGATCTTTCCATTCTTTTTCAACTGCATCTCCCAATTGATTATCAATTTCTTTAAATGTAGCTACCACTTGTTTTTCATTTACAGAAGAATAAATAATATAAGGTGCAATAGTTAATGATTTTGTTATTTCATCTTGTATTCCAAAATAACTAGCAATTGCAAATATTTGATTTCCAGCCTCAATATTTTGAGACCATGACACATCTTTATGACAAGAATTTTCTACTCTTTTCATCTGATTTAAACGAGAAAGTATCATTTCTTGTTCACTTGGTGTGAAATCATTCATAGATATGGAAAGTGAATTTGGAATTAAATTTATAAGTCCATGACCAGCCAAACTAATTAATTTTGAACGTACTCCGTATAAAGAAGAAGAGTTCAACGTTTCATGTTCTTTTAAGAAATGTGCATACTGTGAAGCCATTATAGTACGTATATTACCTGTGCAAAAATTATGAATATCAATATCGTCAACTAGGTCCCTTATTGAAATGGGAAAATACTCTTTTTTTCCATTTTCAGATAAATCTATTTTAGTTCGAGTGATATTAAGAATTTTGTCCAAGCTATAATTAATCTCTTGACCATCCTCCATGCAACATTCAACTAAAGCAATTCTAGCACCGTGGCCTGTTTTTTTCTTTGCTAACAATGCATCCACCTTCGTATAAAAAGAATCTACAGTAATGAGAGGAGTTTGAGATACTTCCTGTCCTTCCTCAATAAAACGTTCTTTCATAAAATTCAATAATTTTAATGTTTGTAAATCTACTGCAACAATATAATCCACTGATCTATTTAAAACCATTTTGGCAAATTCATAAAATTTTTCACCTTGACTATGTAAAATAATATTATTCATTTTTTCTAATCTATCATTCATAAACTCTCCCTCATTTCTTAATTTTGAAAGAACAATAAATTTAAAAATAACTTTCTTTTTAAGAATACATCATTTAGCATCAAAAAGCAAATGTTTTGAATATTTTTTCACGCACCAAAAAACAGAAGGAAAAACTTCTCTTCTGCTTATTAAATTCTAATACTTTTTTGCACGAATTAATTGAATATTCTCTCTAGGCGCAATAGAAATACGAGTTTGTTCATTTAAAAGGCCATCTCCATCTAAATAAAAGGATTTTTGAAAAGCTTTCGGTATTTCCATTTCTATTTCTTTTCCTATTAAATGTTCTACATAAGGAATTTCATCTAAGTGAATTTTTTTCTTCAATAATTCTTTCAAATCTCCAAGTAACTCTAAGCGTTTTGCTGGATGAATCAGAAAAACTTGTAAGGCATTTTGATCTAATGTATTCGGACATTGTGGAAATTGTTCTATAAACTTTGGATTAGCAACTATAACTCCTAAGCAATCACGATCTATTCTTTTTCCATCAATATCAAATGATAAAGGATACGCGATAGGTTTTACATTCCAAAATTCTTTTAAAGCTTCCCTTTTTTGTAAGTGAGGTTTTTGATTTTTTAATTCAAATAATTGATTGGTAATATATCCTCCACACGCATAATTTTTAAAACATTCATTATTGAAACGATATGTTGGTATTTCTTCTAATCCATTCTCTAAAGCATTCTCAATATAACCCCTTAAATCTTTAATGTCATTTGGAATATATAAAATAGGTTTCTTAGCAACGCTCATAATATCTCTTAAAGACATTTTCCCACCAATTACAACTAAAAAATCACTTTGATTACTTCCATAAACAGCATACTTAAAAGAATCTTTTCGAGCATCACAAACAAACATATCTTTACACTCATAATCATCAAGAATTTTTCGAAGTTCAAGTCCATGATTCCAATGTTCGTCTTTTGCATCAAATGCAAGTATTCCTGTATAAGACTTCATGCATACATTCCCCCTTTTGTAATGTTTATTACAATAACACAAAAAAAAGCAAAAGTAAAGCTTTATTTTTCACCACGAAACACAGGTTGCCTTAAAATACCTTCTTTACTTCTTTCTATAAATTCCACGAAACACACATGTTTTGGACTCACATAAGTAATATCATCCGATAAAGTTTTATCAAATGGAGACGTTTTTCTAATTTTCTCTTTTTGCATTTTTTGATACAATTCATTCTTCTTAGGAGCAGAAACTTTTCCTACATAAGTAAGGACTCCATCAAGGTATTCTCCTAAGCATAAGGAAAAGAATGGGGTTCCCTCTTTTTCTGTAAAGCCACCTATTACAAATTCTTCTCTTTGAATATTTTTAATTTTGATCCAGTCTTCACTTCTTGTATTGATTTCATAAGGACTCTCTTTTCTTTTCGCGACAATTCCTTCCATATTTAATTTCTTAATTTTTTTAAACAAAGAAATTCCATTGGTATCTACCCAAAACGGTTTTAGAAAAACATCATTATCTCTATATTTATCTAAATAACGTTTTCTTTTTAATAATGAATATTTTGTTAAATCTTTTCCTTCATATAGAATATCAAAGGCTACATACATAACAGGTTCTTCCACACTCATTCTTTCAATTCGATATTTATTTTTTAAATGAGCTCGTTCTTGTAACTTAGAAAAACTAGGTAACCCATTTTCAAAGGAAACAATTTCTCCATCAAAAATGGTAGGCACAGTAACCATCTTTTGAATCCCTTTTAATTCAGGATACTTCTCAGTAATATCCCCTTTATGTCTATTATAAATTTTGAATTTTGTTGGACTTACAAAAATAAGAGCCCTTATCCCATCAAATTTAATTTCAAATAAATAATCTTTTGAATTAAATGCTTCTTTTGTTTCTGAAAGTAACATTGGTTCAAACTTCTTTTCAAACAAAGTCATAAGCATCTCCCTCTGGAGTAGTTATGGGAAGAAAAAAGAGTTTTTATTCAATTTATAAAAATATAGCCATGTAAATAGGAAGAGCAAGTACATTATCTTTATAACCAATATTTTTACTAGATAGTCTTATTCCCTGTTCTACACCATAATTTGTCATAACACTTTTTAATGATTTTGACTTTGTATTTTCCGAAGATTTTACTTCAACTGCTGTAGCTTTCTGTTCATAACGAATGAAGAAATCTACTTCTATCGTAGAATTATGTTCAAAATAATAAAGCTTTTTCCCTAATTTTGTAAATATATCTGCAATAATATTTTCATAAATTGCCCCTTTATAAATTCCTAAATTTCCATTCATAATCTCTTCTTGAGAACCATCTTCTAACATTGCCATTAAAAGCCCTGTATCTCTCATATAAACTTTAAAGCAATCATTTCTAGCATTTCCTTCTAAAGGAAGTTCTGGAGTTGATAAATTATAACACATGGAAATAATATTAGCATCTACTAGCCATTGTAAACTTCCTTCATATTTTCTTGAAGTTCCATTTTTTTCTACTAAACCATATCTAAATTTTTTATAGTCTTTGGCTAAGTGTTTTGGAATAGAGAAAAAGCATTCTCTAATTTTTGATTTATCTGAACTAGATGCATATTTTGCAATATCATTGGCATAAGCATCTAAAATGTTTCTTTGAAGTTCTAACACTTTTGGAAAATCATGATTTTCTACATAATTTTCTACAATTTCAGGCATTCCTCCAACAATAATATAATTTCTAAATAATTCAAGCATTTTTTCATGCATAGCAATAGGAACCATTTTCTTTTCATCAAAATATTTTTTGATATCCAAAATAGATTCTTTTTTTACACCATTTGCCCAACAAAACTCTTCAAAATCTAAAGAGTGCATTTCTAATTTTTCAACGTAACCAACTGGAAAAGAAGGAACTTCTTGATAATGAATGCCAAGCAAAGAACCTGATGCAATTACATCATATTTATTTGCAATAGTAAAAAATTTAAGTGCCATAATAGCACGAGGACAATTTTGAATTTCATCTAAAAAGATAAGAGTTTTTTGAGGGACTAAATTGGCATTTGGAACCCGAAGAAGTATTTGTTCTTCTATTGTATTTATATCTAAATCGCCATCAAAAATAGATGTATAGCTTGATTGTTCATAGAAGTTTATTGTAACTATATTTTCATAATTTTCCTCGGCAAATTTAGATATAATATAAGTTTTTCCGACTTGTCTTGCGCCTTCAATAATTAAACTTTTTTTATCTTTTTGATTTTTCCAATCTATTAATTTTTGCATGATTTTTCTTTCTAGCATAGCAATCCCTCACTTTACTAAAGTGATTATACCCCTTTTAAGCCTTATTTTCAAGCATTTTTATCAAAAAATGCATATTTTTCAAAGGAATAATCTGCGTGAATGCATATTTTTCAAAGGAATAATCTGCACAGTCGCATATTTTTCAAAGGAATAATTTGAAAATACACCTATTTTTTTAAACTTTTTTCCAATGCTTTCATTAAATCAGTTACTTCTTTTTTAGGAGATTTCTTAGTTTTTTGTATCTTTCTTCCATGAAGTTTATCTACAATTGCATCTTGAATTTTTTCTTGATATTCATCTTTATATTTTTCTGGCGTAAAATGTCCTTTCAAATTTTGAATTAATTGAACCGCCAAATCTAACTCTTTTGTATTCACATTCACTTTATCCGTATTTTGTTTTAAATTCATTTCTTCTTCAAAATATAAAGTCGATAAAATAATATTAGATTCATAATATCTTAAAACAGCATAGTAAAATTTATTATGAAGTACACACCTACAAATACCAACCAAATTTGTTTTTTCTAATGCTTTCACAAATAATTGATAAGCTCTACTTTTCTTTTCAGTAGTAAGGATATAACTTTTTTCAAAATAACTAGGGTCTATTTCTTTTAAAGGAACAAAAGAAATAATTTCCATATCTCCATCATTTTCTGGTTTTAAATCTTGTAATTCCTTCGTGCTAAACTCTAGATACTCTCCCTTTTCATATTGATATCCTTTTAATATTTCATTTGCTTTTACTTCGATTTTACAATGAGGACAATATTTTAAATATTGAATACGATGCATACATTTCTTATGTAATTGATTAAAAGAAACATCATTATTTTTCACAATTGGATTTAATAAAACAGGAATATTAACAAGTCCAAAAGATATATTACTATGAATATTTGGCATAAAACTTCACCTAAAATTAGTATGAAAAAAATGAAGTCATTTTATACTTAAAACAACTTCATTACTTTAAAGTAGAAATTAAAAAAGTAGCATAAATAGGAACAGATTTAATATTATTTTCAAACCCAAAATCTTTTGTTGATAACCTTATAGAATACTTTGGATGAAACTTATCAACATAAATTTTTAATCTTTTTGATTTTGTTTCGGTTCCAGCTTTGACCTCAATAGGAATAATATTATTTTCGATTTGAATTAAAAAATCAATTTCAGCATTTCCTTTATTAGTTCCTTTTCTACTCCAATAAGTAAGTGGGATATTCTTTTTCAAAAGTTCTGTAGCCACGAAGTTTTCTGCCATAATTCCTTTATAGGAATAATCCCCATCCATAATAATTGTTTTTGAAGTAATCTGTACTAAATAAGATAAAATACCTGTATCACTTAAAAACAATTTAAAACTTTCACTATCAACAAAACCAAGTAATGGAAACTCAGGATTCGTAACTTGGTTATTCATAAGAACAATGTTACTTGCAACAAGCCAGTCTAAAGCAGTCATATAATCCGTTTTTCTAGCATTATGAGCAATCTTAGCAAAAACAAATTTTTGATTTTCTTTTGCAAGTTGTGATGGTATATTTTGATAAATTTCTTGTATTCTTAAAAACTCTTTTTTATCCGTATTATATTTTGTCATATCATTAAAATAAGATTCAACTATATTTTTGATAATTTTTGTATCCACATTTACAAGACTTTGTGACCCATCAATATAAGATTGAATCACTTCTGGCATTCCTCCAAGATATAAAAATGTATAAAAATCATTAAGCAATGTCTTATGAATCGCACCTAAACTTTTATTTTCATCAAAACATTCTCTTATTAAAGGAATATATCTTTCTTTCCCAATCGCCATTAAAAATTCTTCGAAATTCATTGGATATAAATATTCCATATCTACTTTACCAACTGGAAAGGAAGCATGGAAGCGACTCAGTTTTACCCCAAGTAATGATCCAGCACATATAATATGGAAATCTCTTTCACTTTCACAAAAGAACTTTAATGATTCAATAAAGAGTTCACTTTCTTGTACCTCGTCAACAAACAAAATAGAGTCAGGTTCGTCAAAATGATGTCCTAAAACTACTTCTAGTTTATCAACTTTTGTTTCAAAACTAGTATTTTCTTCAAAAATTTGAATTAAGTCTTTATCTTTCATTAAATTAACATAAGAATAATTTTTATAATTCTGTTTACAAAATTTATCTATGATATATGTTTTACCAACTTGTCTTGCACCGATGACTAAAAGAGGATTTTGTTTCTTTTTGTCTCTCCATTTTTCTAAA
>CANPXO010000057.1 GCA_947586205.1 uncultured Bacilli bacterium | reverse complement strand
CTTGGAAGAATGGCTTTACGTAATCAAGGAATCGAACCATTTACTTTTGTAGGAGAACTTTATGATCAATATTATACAAATGATTTTTTGTATGATAAATTTCCAATTATGAGACCAAATGATAAACAAAATGAAGAACAAAAGAGTGAAGAAGTAGTTTGGGATGGAGCTACGTTAATTGGACATTCATTTTTTGGAATCGATGGAAATGCATATACTGGTTCAAAAGAAGCTTTTTTGGTGGGATACGATAAAGGAATACGAACATTCGAAGTAGACTTTCAATTTACAAGTGATGATAAGTTAGTTTTAATTCATGATTGGACCATACATAATACATTTAAAGAAGTACCAACCGAAGAAGAATTTTTAAATACCAAAATATTAGGAAAATATACAACCATGTCTTTTAAAGATTTGCTTTCTCTTATGGAAGAGTATCCTGATATTTTTATTGTGACAGATTCTAAATATACAGATAATGAATTTGTTAAGAAAACTTTTGAAACTATTTTGAATATGACCAAGGAACTTCATAAAGAATATTTGTTAGATCGGTTTATTGTTCAAATATATCATGAAGAAATGTATGACATTGTAACAAATATCTATCCTTTTAAAAATATTATTTTTACGTTATATCAAAGATGGTTTAATGACGATATAGAAGATTTTAAAGAAATTTGTAAATGGAGTGAGGAACATCATATTAAAGCAATTACGATGATGAATGCTTATTACTCTGATACGTTGATGGAAATACTAAAAGAATATCATTTAGATGTTTACTTACATACCGAAAATGATGTGAATAAGGCACGAGAATTTTTAAGCGATGGAGTAAGAGGAATATACACAGATACAATAGGTGAAAAAGACATTGAAGGCTAAAATTATGGAAAAATGTGTAAAAATCGTCAAAAAAAGTTGGAAAAATGTGCAAAAACGACAAAAAAATGTTGGAATTTTGTGTAAAGCATTTTAAAACATTCCTTTTTAATATCAAATAAAATTATTTTTCTTCGTGAAAAAGTGTATCCATATCAAGACCTAAGATTAAAGCTATTCTCCATACTGTTCCTAAAGAAAATGTTTGAAAGTTTTTGCTTTCGATGTTAGATATAAATTGTGTTGAGTAATTAATTTTTTTGGCTAATTCTTCTTGAGTTAGTCCTTTTTCTTTGCGGTATTTTTTTATATTTTTGGAAACGACTTCATATATGTAATTCTCATCTTCTCTCTTAAACATGTGGAACACTTCTTTCTTTTTATCATTTTCTCATGAATATTTGAAAGAAAACTTACACTATTCGAGTAAGTTATGGTATAATACTTTTGAAAGTAGAGAAAGTGTGATCCCCATGAAATTAAAGAAATTTAAAGAAAGAGATAACAAAAGGTTAGGAATTATAGTATTTACCATTGTTTGTATTTTACTAGTAAGTGGTGCAGTTCTATATAGAACATTTGCAATCTTTGAAGTAAAGACAAATCAAAATGTGATTAATGGTAGTGTTCAAAGTATGGGAGATTTAGAATTTGCATTTTATAAAGATGATGAAATAGTAAAAGAAGCTCCAGCAAAAGGGACGGGATATTCATTAGATACAAGTTCTAGTTATTGTGTAGATTTATTAAATAATCAAAAAATTAGTAATGTGAACTGGGATAATGAAAGATGGGGACCTTATCTTTCTAATATCACAACAACGAAAACAAAATGTTATCTCCATTTTAAACAAATTTATAAAGAAGAAATATTAAATGGAGCTGATCCTGATTTAATGAACGGAAGACTTGTACCTGTAATTATATTAAGTAATGAAGCTCCAACAGATAGTACTTATCAAAATGGGTCTTCAGGAAAAGTAGAAAAAGCAGATATCACAAATACAAGTGATCCATGGTATAGTTATAAAAATAAGAAATGGGCAAATGCAGTCATATTAAAAGATGGAGTTGTGGATAACTATAAACCTGGAGACGAAATAGAAGAAAAAGATATTGAAAGTTATTTTGTATGGATACCAAGATATAAATACCAATTAAAAGAAAATGAGTCTACTTATAATGAATATACAACTGCAACCCAACAAGATAATCAAGATGTATCAAACATAGGAGCAAATAGTCCTTTTAAAATAGAATTCGAAACAAAAGAAAGTGGGAATACTCAAGGTAGTCAACAAGGAGATTATCTTACACATCCAGCTTTTGTCTCATTTAACAGTAATGGCTTTTGGGTAGGTAAGTTTGAAACAGGATATAATCAAAACAATGAAAATACAAATGTCATGCCTACTGAAAGTTGGAGTATGGGTGGTGCTCAAAAAAATGAAGAAAGTTCTTCTAAAATCATTATTAAACCAAATGTATATAGTTGGAGGGGAATACAAGTAGCCAATGCTTTTTATTCAGTCTTTGAATATCAACGAGACTTAGATAGTCACTTGATAAAAAATATGGAGTGGGGAGCAGTTGCTTATTTAACATATTCTGAATACGGTAGATGTAAAGATAATCAATGTGAAGAAGTAAGAATCAATAATAGTAAAAATTATATAACGGGTTATTCAGCCAAAGTAGAAGCAACATTAGGAAATGGGCAATCTCCTACAGATGAACCCACTTTAAGTCAAGATGGTGAAAATGGTTATAGTTATTATAATTTTAATAGTCAAGTATCTAGTACAACAGGGAATTATTATGGTGTATTTGATATGAGTGGTGGAGCGTGGGACTATGTAATGGGAGTTATGCAAGGAACAGATGATTCATCAAGAGAACCAGCAAGTGGAGCAACCTCTACAAACAATTCTGACTTTAATGGACCATACTCTTATGACAATAGTAACGAAAGTAAAACAAATGGAAAAGTATGGCCAAGCAGTAAATATTATGATTTGTATGATTATGATATATTAAATCAGGGATATCAAAGAGGAAAACTTGGAGATGCCACAAAAGAAATGGGACCATTTTATATCCTTAGTAATAAGAGACCCTTTAGTAGTTGGTTTTTAAATAGTGCGGCTTCCGTAAATACTGGTTCTCCGTGGTTTGTACGAGGTGGAGTTTCTACGTCAGGTTCTGAAGCAGGAGTAAGTTCTTTTAGAACACATTCCGGAACTTCAGATAATGCTATTTCTTTTCGTATTGTCCTTACTCCATAATTTTAATCATACAATTCTGTAAATAACACTTGATTGAATTTCAAAAGTGTTATTTTTTTACCTTTTACTTCAATGAAACCTTCTTCTTTTAAGTATTTCATTTCTCTAGACATGGCTGTTCGATCGATTCCTAAGTAATCTGCTAAATCTGTAAAATTAAAGGGAAGATAAATATATTTTGAATTATTTTTACGAGACATAATTTTAAAATACTCTAATAATTTATTACGGATAGTCTTTTTTGTAAGAATTAAAATTCTTTCATTTTTTTCTTGTTCTTTTTCAGATAGAATAGTAAATAAGTTTTGTAAAAAGGTAAAATAGTATGGTTTTGCGGATAAGTCGCTTTGAAAAATTCGGTGATTATCTATATAAGTAATCGCTGTATCTTCCTTAGCAATCATTTCAAAATCATTTTGTAAAAATGTAGAAAAATAAGTTCCAAAAGTTTCTCCTTCTTCTAATTCTTCTAATATAACTTTTGTTCCGTTTTTATCCATTTTATAAATTTGAATGTAACCAGATTCTATGTATGCTATAAAGTTATCACCCTTAACAAAGCTTGTAATATGGGCGTTTTCTTTATATTCAAAGGTATGAGCTTCCAATGATTTCAAAATTTTTTCTTTCTGTTTGTCATTTAATTTGTCAAATAAATTGAGCATATTTACACCTCTTTTGTATAATTATAAAACATTTTTTAAAATGTTGCAATTGCAACAAAACAAACTTTTCTATATGTGCTATACTGTTACTATCGTGGGAGGAGTAAAGAGAGATGAAAATCATTAAAAGAGATGGACATATGGTAGATTATTGTCCAGAAAAAATTGAAGCTGCCATTATGAAGGCAAACCAAGAAGTCGATGAGGAGGACCAAGCAAGTCCTACACAAATTAAGAACATCATCAAATACATCGAAAAACTTGGAAAGAAAAGAATGCTCGTGGAGGACATTCAAGACATTATTGAAGAAAAGTTAATGTCTATTGGGAAATATGCATTAGCTAAAAAATATATCACCTATCGTTATACGAGAGAGTTAGTTAGAAAGAGCAATACAACTGACTTAGCAATCAAAGAACTTATTGATGGAGACAGTGAATATTGGAATACAGAAAATTCTAATAAAAATGCTAAAATTATTACAACTCAAAGAGATTATATTGCAGGTATTACAAGTACCGATATTACAAGAAGATTCTTACTTCCTGAAGATATCGTAAGAGCACATGATGATGGAATTATTCATTTCCATGATGCTGATTATTTTGCTCAAAATGCAATGCATAACTGTGATTTAATTAATCTAGAAGATATGTTACAAAATGGAACAAGTATTAATGGTGTTATGATTGAAAAACCACATCGTTTCTTAACGGCTATGACAATTGCTACTCAAATTATTACTGCGGTTAACTCTAGTCAATATGGTGGAGTTACCATTACCCTAACTCATTTAGCACCTTTTGTTAGAGAAAGTAAAAAACGTATTGAAGAGAGATATAAAAAGAGAAAACTTTCTAAAGAAGAAATAGAACAATTTACAAAAGAAGATTTAGCAAAAGAAATTACTGATGGTGTTCAAACATTCCAATATCAAATTAATTCTATGACAACTACGAATGGACAAGCACCTTTCTTAAGTGTATGTATGTATTTAGGAGAAACAGAAGAATATAAAGAAGAACTTGCTATGATTATTGAAGAAGTACTAAAACAAAGAATTCAAGGAATGAAAAACGAATGTGGAGTTTATATTACACCAGCTTTCCCAAAACTTCTTTATGTATTAGAAGAAGACAATATTCATAAGGATAGTAAATATTGGTATTTAACAGAGCTTGCTGCTAAATGTACAGCTAAACGTTTAGTACCTGATTATATTTCTGAAAAAATTATGAAACAAAACAAAATTGATAAAAATGGAAATGGGCAATGCTATCCATGTATGGGATGTCGTTCATTCCTTACTCCATATGTGGATGAAAACGGAAAACCAAAATACTATGGACGTTTCAATCAGGGTGTTGTCACGATTAATTTAGTTGATGTTGCTTTATCTAGTGATAAAGATATGGATGCTTTTTGGAAAATTATGGATGAACGTTTAGAGTTATGTCATAGAGCTTTACAAATTCGTCATAAACGTTTAAGTCAAGCTACTAGTGATGTAGCACCTATTCTATGGCAACATGGAGCGCTTGCAAGACTTAAAAAGGGTGAAAGTATTCATGAATTATTACACCATGGGTATTCTACAATCTCTTTAGGATATGCAGGACTATATGAATGTGTTAAATATATGACTGGTAAGAGCCATACAGACCATGCAGAAGGAACTGAATTTGGACTTGCTGTTATGAGAAAATTAAATGATGCATGTAAAATGTGGAAAGAAGCCGAAGACATTGATTACAGCGTTTATGGAACTCCAATTGAAGCAACGACTTATAAATTTGCAAAATGCTTAAGAGAACGTTTTGGAAAAATTAAAGGAATTACAGATAGAGACTATATTACTAATTCATATCATGTTCCTGTATTTGAAGAAATTGATGCTTTTGAAAAATTAAGTTTGGAAAGTGAATTCCAAAAACTTAGTCCAGGTGGAGCAATCTCTTATGTAGAAACAGCAAACTTAACGAATAATATTGATGTTGTATTAGAAGTCATTCAATTTATTTATGATCATATTATGTATGCTGAATTAAATACAAAATCTGATTATTGCCAAGAATGTGGATATACAGGAGAAATTTTAATTGATGATAACCTTGAATGGTATTGTCCTCAATGTGGAAATAGAGACCATGCTAAATTAAATGTTGCAAGACGTACTTGTGGATATATTGGTTCTAATTTCTGGAATAAAGGTAGAACTCAAGAAATTAAAGAAAGAGTCGTACATATTGATAATAAAGATGCAAATGAGGCTCATGCATGAGATATCATAAAATAAGAAGAATGGATATCGCGAATGGTGAAGGAATTCGAGTATCCATCTTCATGCAGGGGTGCGCCTTTCATTGTAAAAATTGTTTTAATCCAGAAACTTGGGATTTTGATGGTGGCTTAGAATTTACGGATGACACGATTCAAGAAGTATTAGACTTATGTGACCGAAGTGAAGTTGCAGGACTCTCTATTTTAGGAGGAGAACCAATGCATCCTCAAAATATTGAAGGAACTACTAAACTTGCCAAAGCTTTTAAAGAAAGATTTCCCAATAAAAATATTTGGGTATGGACTGGTTTCTTAATGGATAGAGACTTAAAAGGAAAAGAAGTTTTGAATTATCTTGATGTACTAGTGGATGGACAATTCGTTGAAGAACTTCATAATCCACTTTTGAAATGGAAAGGGTCTTCAAATCAAAGAGTGATTGATGTAAAAGAATCTTTGAAGAAAAATAAAATTATACTTTATGTAGAAGATGAGGTAGCTGTTTAGGCTATCTTTTCTATTGTAATTTTAAAAAATGTATATCAAAATTCTTAAAAATTGTATATCAAAAGTCTTAAAATTTGTATATTTTGATTGCTTTTTTATCGAATTTGTGTTATCCTTTAAGGAAGAAAGAAGGTAATGAAATGGCTTTTCAAAAAGAAGAATATTATCCTAGATTAGTAGATAAAACAATAGAAGATTATTTAGAAGTTTTTGGAGCAATTTCTGTAGAAGGCCCAAAATGGTGTGGTAAAACATGGTCTTCCTCTAATCATGCAAAAAGTATAGTATATTTAGATGATGAAAAAACACGAGACAGAGCTGAGTTAGATTTAGAACTTATTTTAAATGAAGAAATGCCTGAACTTATAGATGAATGGCATTTGGTTCCCAAAATATGGGATAGAGTAAGAAGAAAATGTGATGAAAACTCTCAAAATGGAAAATATATTTTAACCTGTTCTACCGAACTTAATGATGAAAAGAAGAAAGATATTTATCATTCGGGAGCTGGTCGACTTGGTAAAATTTTAATGTATCCGATGAGTTTGTATGAGTCAAAAGATTCTACTGGAGAAGCATCTTTACAAGATATGTTAAATGGAAAACAAAAAAATAGGAATGTAAAAGTTCCTGGATTAAAAGAAATTGCTCATCTTATTGTACGGGGTGGTTGGCCAAAAAATATAAATGTTTCTTCCGATAAAATTGGTATTATTCCTAAAAGTTATATTGAATCTATTTTAGATAAAGATATTCATGATGATAAACAAAGAAACAAAGATAAAATGAGAATGTTATTAAAATCTTTGGCAAGAAATGAATCGACTATTGTGAATAATCAAACTTTAATAAAAGATATTTTTGAGTATGCTGACTCTAATGAACTTTTAAATAGTAGGGTGACTTTAGAAGATTATTTAGATGTTTTAAATCGTTTGTATCTTTTAAATTATCAAGATGCTTATAGTAGCAATTATCGATCAAAAAGCAGAGTTGGAAAAAG
>CANPXO010000056.1 GCA_947586205.1 uncultured Bacilli bacterium | reverse complement strand
TTGTCAAATATGACATTTGCACAAATTGAGTTTCTGACGGACTTGCAAAAAAATTGCTTTTATGTTATTATGAATATGTCAAGGAAACTTGCATAAAATAAAAAAGGATACATTTGATTGCTAGAATCAGATGTTTCCCTTTATGGAATGCATCTGAAATCAACGATTGTTGAAATCAGATGCTTTTGCTATTTTAGAAGTAAAATAATTACAACTAAAAACAGGAGCAATATTATAATAAATTGAGAAAATTCTCTTTTTGTCATAAATACCACCACCTTTCTTTTATCATTTGATAATAGAAAGGGAAAGCACCTGATATATTTCAAATGTATCCATGAGCATTATAGCAAACATTTACTTTCATTGCAATAGCTATTAGACACTGAATTTTTAGTATAAAAAACATACAAATAAAAAGTTTAAAAAAGAAGTTTCAATGACTTGCAAAAAGCATGCTTTTATGATAATATGTATGTGCAAGGAAACTTGCATAAATAGAAAAGGATACATTTGATTACTGGAATCAGATGTTACCCTTATGGATTGCATTTGAAATCAACGGTTGTTGAAATTAGATGTTTTTTATTTAAGTAGTAACGTGAAGAAGAGAATTATAATAAATTGCTCTTTTTCATTTTGTCTGTTAAAATAGATTACTATAAAAGAAATTAGGTGAATCTTATGGACAAAGATGTATTTATTAATAAGAAAACTTTTGAAATTGAAGATGAAGATGAAAATGTTTTTATCTGTGATAGGCATATCGCACCTGCTGTCGCGGAATTAAATAAAAAAGGATATAAAACTTTATTTAGTTGTGAAGGTCATATTGTTTTTGGTTGGACAGAAATAGATCATTGTGATTTAAGTTTATTAGAAGAGACTGAAAAAGATAAAAGATTTATTGTTTTACGAGTCTATGACGACGGGTTTGATTATCTTACCGAGCATACCATTGCTGACATTTATATTATGTTTAATCAAAACTATCATTTTCATGACTTACCTCTCGGTTTTAAAATAGATGAAGAACCTAATAGTTTTGTGATTCGAAAAACGATTGAATACTATGATGGGGAAAGAAAAAAGACCATGAAAGAATTAGAGAGTGAAAAAGAAGATGCTTTATCTTCCTTGTATGAATGGACAAAAAAGTTACCAAAAAAATTATTTTCTAAATAAAAAATACTAATTCAAAATGAAGCAATATTCTTATTCATAATTTTCTTTATAAATAGAAGTAAAGAGTTCTGTTTCTTCTTCGTTTGGTTTCTTTTCTTCAATCTTTGGTAAATCGTCTTTCGTGGCTAAGCCAAAATAATCTAGAAATTCATGGGTAATTCCATATAAATTAGGACGCCCTGGCATATCACTTTTCCCAATTTCTTTTACTAAATCTTTAGATATTAATTTTCTTAAAGTAAAATCCGAAGAGACTCCTCTTAATTCATCAATTTCTGCTCTCGTAATAGGCTCGTTATAAGCAATGATAGCTAAAACCTCCAAAGCCGCAGGACTAAGCGTGTTATTTTCAGGATTTACGAGTAACTTTTGATAATACATTTTATGTTCTTCTTTCGTTGTTAATTTAAAAGCATTTCCTAAAAAATGAATGCGAAGACCCCGATTTTCTTTTTCATATGATTCTTTTAATTTCATAAGAAGAGCTTTGGCTTCCTCTTTTTCAATTTCTAAAATTTTACAAATGGAATCTAATGTGAGTCCTTCATCTCCTTGAACAAATAATAATCCTTCTAAAACTCCTTCTAAATTCATCCTACACTCTCCACTTCTATTTGTTTAAAATTTTTTTCTTGAAATAAACGAATTTCTTTTGCTTTACTCATTTCTAAAATAGCTAGAAAAGTCGCAATAATATATTCTTTTGTTGGTACATCAAACAATTCTTCAAAGAAAACACGTTTTTTAATTTTTAAATAATCTCTAATTTTTCGAACTCGATCTTCAATACTAATTTCTTTTTTGGTAATTTTGGTTTCCACTGGTTCTTTGTAATGTAATCTTGCTTGGATATTTAAGAAAGCCTCCACTAAATCATCAATCGTGACTCCATCTCCCACAAGTTCACTTTTTTGTTCAAATTGTTTTAAATTTGTTGGAACTTTGGTATAAATATCTTTTCTTTTTTCTTCTAAAGAATGAAAATTTTCTGTAATATTTTTATATTTTTCATACTCTAAGATTCTTGCTTTTAAATCATCTTCACTTTGAATATTAAATTCATCTTCACTTGTATCTTCTTCCTCTGTTTTACCAATCAATTTCTTACTTTTTAAATGAATTAAGGTGGAAGCCATTAAAAGAAACTCACTTCCGACATCAATATTTAATTGTTGTAAAGTAGAAATATAAGTTAAATAACTTTCAATGATTTCACTCATTTGAATTGCATAAATATCAAGTTTAGTTGATTTTACTAAATGAAGTAGTAAATCCATTGGTCCATCAAAATTTTCAATATGTATCTTCAAATCCATAAGTGTACCACCTTAATCATTATACAAAAAAAAGGACCCAAAGGTCAATTTTTTTATTCACAAGTATAGCCAGAACTTTCAAGTTCAAACGAAATTAATCTGGCTGATGTACGATTGGCATAATACTCTTTTCCAACAAATTGAGACTGATATGTAATATTTGGAATTGTATTTAAAGAAATATTCACATAATATTCAAATCCAGTCGCAGATGGATAAGCATCGGATTCCACTCCATTAATAAGATTATTTTTGTCAGCCAAATCTAAATATTCATCAAATAATTGATCAAAATTTTCTGTTGTTTCATTTACACGAAGCATATATTCTAAACTATCTAGTTCATTTTTATTATCAAAATAATAAGTTATCGTTTCATTCTCTTTACTACATTGTAAATAAGAAATTCCATTTTCTTTCTTTAAAACAATCGCTGGATAATCACTTTCTGTCATAAGATGAAGTGTAAAATAAGTAGCATTGGTTGCTTTGATTTCATAAGTAAATGTATGAGAAGTTGAAATATTGATATTATCTATTTTAAATCTTTCTAATAATGTTTTATTAAGGTCATAAAGTTCCATATAATAATCATTATTTGCAAAATAGTTACTTACTCCACCCTTATTTTCAAGCTGAAATGTTAAAGTTTGATTAGTAATTGTAATATTATGTAATTCAAAATTTTCCAATTTCACAGAGGTGGTGTTTAATAATTCATAATATTCTATCTCTAAAGGTTCTTCTTCATTTGGTTCTTCTTCATTTTCATTAGGAGACGGAGTCGGTTTCACAACAGGGATACTTGCCAAACCTCCATTATTTATAAACTCTCGAATGTCATCTAAAAAGAAGATCCCAACTAATAGCAAACCAATGATAAGAATAGTTACCCAAGGCCCACTTTCTTTTGTTTCCATGACTCCAATCGTCGTTGGCATTAGTTCGGTTGGATTAATAACAACAGGTTCCTTTTTCTTTTTGGCCATGTTCACACCCTCTTTACTTTCATAAATATTATACCAAAAAGTAGAGTAAAAAAAAACTAAAAGTTTAGTCTTTTGGTTTAAAAAATAAAGCGAGAACAAAAGCAATGATGACAGCCGCGCTGATGGCTGCAGAACTTTTCACTAAAAGCCCACTGAAAAGCCCTAGAACTCCCATTTCTTTATATCCTTCTACGACTCCTAAGTATAACATATTTCCAAAGTTAGAAATGAGAACGGTCGCCCCAGCTCCACCCCATTCCATCAGTTTATCATAGATTCCAAAGAAAGCAAGTCCTGCTCCTAAAACGGTAAAAAAGGAAGTAATATGTCCTGGAGTGAGTTTAGTATTGTCTAGTATCACTTGAGCAATCATACAAAATACCCCTGAAAGTAAGAATGCATTTAGAAAAATCATGATCTCACCTCCAAACTGATCGCATGGGCAATGGCTGGAATGGCAAGTTTTTGATTTACAAAGAATAAGTTATGTAAAGAGCCTGTGCCAATACAAAGGATTTTCTTATATCGTTTTTGTTTTAAAACTTTATTAAATAAGAATAAAGGAAGTGTCACTGGACCACTGGCTCCTGCATAGGTTTCTTCTTGACTTTTTAAATAAAGTTCACAGCCACAGTCCATATAATTTTTCATTTTAAGATTATAATTTCTTTTTAAGTATTCTTCAAATATTTTGGCACCTACAGATCCTAAATCTCCAGTTAATATTAAATCGTAGTCATCAATAGAACGATTCATTTCGAGTAAATGTGTGATTAACGTTTTAGCAGCCGCGGGAGCCATGACAGCACCCATATGACTTGCATCTTTACAACCCATATCAGTGACACATCCTATGGTGTAAGACTCTAAACGAACTTTTGCTTCTTCTTTCGTAAGTAACACAGCCACTGCACCCGTCGCCGTGAATGTTGTGGTATTTGGTTTTGGAGCTCCATATTCAATCGGAAAACGAAATTGTTTTTCAGCTCCACAGTTATGAGAAGAAGTGACACATAAAACATTGGATTTTCTTTTCCCTTCCATCATTTCACTTCCGACAATTAAAGATTCAATGAAAGATGCACAAGCGGAATAGACTCCCATAAATGGAATAGTATAGTTGCTTGCTGTATAAGAGGAAACCGCAATTTGATTGGATAAATCGCCACTAACTAAATAATCGATATCACTGTGAACTAAATGATGACGTCCTAAAAGATGATCAATCACTGTTTTTTGCATTTTCACTTCTGCTTGTTCAAATGTTTTTGAGTTATAGTAGTAATCATCAATTACAAAATCATAATCTTTAATCGAACCATTTTTCTCGACAGGTCCTGCTAAACTTACCGCATCTTTAATATAAACATTATTTATTTTTTTACTAGCCATGGAAAATCACCCCCAAGACGCCAAAGAAAAATCCACCAAGCATTCCATATAATAAAACACTTCCTGCAAGTTTAAAGAAATTGGCACCAAGTCCAGTAATAAAGCCATCTTTACGATAATCTAAGGCTGCACTCGTAACTGAGTGAGCAAACCCTGTCGTAGGTAGAAATAGGCCTGCTTTACATTTACTTACCCAGTTATCAAAGAAACCTAAAGCGGTTAAAAGACTGGAAATAAAAATCATCGAGATACAAAGCCATACATAGGCGTCTTTCACTTCCATACTAAAACTTGTGGTTAAAATAGCTACAACGACTTGCCCTATAAAACCAATCGCCCCACCAACCAAAAATGCTAAAACAGCATTTTTTAATTTCTTTTCTTTCGGGGTAAATTCACTCACTAATTTCTGATATTCATCTTTGTTCATAAAATATCCTCCTACCCCTATTATGGAAAGAAAATTTTTTTATTATACATAAAAACTACCGAGTTAGTCAGTAGTTTGGTTCTTCTGTTGTAGCTGGTACCATAGTTCTATCATATGATACCACTTTGTAAAATAAAAAAAAGAAGAACAGTTATTCTTTCACTTGCTCTCCATCTAAACTAAAGCTTTTGGCATCAGTCATTTTAACAGAAATAATTTTTCCAATCATATCTTTTGAAGCATTTACATTGACAAGTTTCATCGTGTCTGTATAACCATAAACTTTCTTTTCATCTTTTTCACTCTCGCCAAGAATTAATACAGGAACCACTTTGTTTAATAGTTTTTCATTACTTTCTTTGGAATACAAATTAATTCTTTCATTTAATCTTTGAAGGCGTTTTTCTTTTTCTTCTAAAGGTGTTTCATCTTTCATTTTCGCAGCCGGAGTTCCTTCTCTTGGACTAAAGATAAAAGTATAAGCTCCATCAAACTTACATTTTTCTACCACATCCAAAGTTTCTTCAAAATCACTTTCCTTTTCTCCAGGAAATCCCACAATTATATCGGTAGTAATCGAAACATTTGGAATTCTTTCTTTCATTTTTGCAAATAAATTTAAATACTCTTCTTTCGTGTATCTTCTTCCCATAAGTCTTAAGATTCTACTAGAACCACTTTGCAAAGGCAAATGAATATAAGGCATAATATTATCATATTCGGCAATGATATCAATCATTTTATCGGTAAAATTCCATGGATGGGAAGTCACAAATCTTACTCTTGGAATACCTGTTTTAGCAACTTCTTCTAAAAGATCAGAAAACTCTGTTCCATCTTTGAAATCTCTTCCATAAGCATTCACATTTTGCCCAAGTAATGTCACTTCTTGATAGCCTTGATCTTTTAAATCCATGACTTCCTTTACAATATCATCCATCTTTCTACTACGTTCTTTTCCTCTTGTATAAGGGACTATACAATAAGTACAGAATTTATCACAACCATAGATAATATTTACCCAAGCTGTAATATGAGAGTCTCTTTTATACATAACGCCTTCATAAACTTCTCCCTCTTTACTATAGACTTCGATATCTTGATGAGCATCTCCACTCGCTTCAATCAAAAGTCTTCCAAGTTCATGAATATTATGAGTTCCAAAAACAAAATTTACATAAGGATGTCTTTTTTGAATTTCTTCCACAATAGATTCTTCTTGACTCATACATCCCCCAATACCAACAATGACATTAGGTTTCTCTTTTTTTAAATGTTTAATTCTTCCTAAGTATCCAAACACTTTGTCATGAGCGTTTTCCCTGATTGCACAAGTATTTAACAAAATCACATCGGCACTTTCTAAATCTTCACATGGAGTCATTCCGTAATATTCTAAGATTCCTTTCATTTCTTCTGAATCATGCTCATTCATTTGACAACCATAAGTTCGTAAAAAATATTTTTTTCCTTCAAATACCCTAGTAAACGCATAATCCTGTACTTTATATTCTACTTGATTCCTACTTCTTACTTTTGCTTTTTTTAAATCTGGTAAATTCATCGCTTCCTCATTCTTTCTAGTACTTTTAAATAAGGTTTTTTTGAATTTAAGAAAATACATCCTATAAATTCTTTTTTCTCTTCTTCCTTTAAAGACTCATCTATTTTATCAAAAATTTCATCCAATGTAAAATACTCTTGCAATAAATTTAAAATAGTGAAAAAATGAATGGATAAGATACACATAGTAAACTCATCATATAATAATTCTATTGGACTTTCATCAATGATTTTTAAATATTCATAGAAAAGATGTATAACCCAAGATTTTTCTATGATTTGATAAGTTTCGATATCTTTTATCCAATTTTTTAAATGAATTTGATAACTTGCAAATTCTTCTAAACCAACAAAAGAATATGTAATACTATATAAAATAGGAAGATAATTAAGATCAATCTCAGGCATTTGTTTAGTAAATACTTTTTCATAGCTTTCCAAAAGTCGTTCTTCAAAAATAGCAAGATAATATTTTACAATTTCAGATATACTTGTTAATTGCTTTTCTTTTGTCCTTTTTAACATTTCCTTTTTTAACTGCGAATACAAATGAAGATAAGGATTTAAATCATTGTTTTCATTTTGACATAAAAGAAACTCTTCAAAATCTTTCACGTCTAACTCACTTTCTAAGTAAGACAAGTAACAATTTAATTTTCTATCTGATATATTTTCTAAATTTAATTCTTCAATTTCCAATAAAACATGACGATTATATCTATTTAATTTATCATGTAACAAATTTATATTATTGGAATTCATGAGTACAAGTAATAATTTTTCAAGTTCTGTTTTTAAATTCTCTTCTATTTCTATCCACTGTTTCATTAATTTTTTCATACTGCATCACTGAAAATTTATTCTAATCATTTTCTTAGCAAAAAGCAAGGATGAATTATGCTATTTACATATTTGCCATTTAAATTCCTCTTTACCTCAAAAAAAAAGAACTTGTTAGTTGAGGCTGCTGAAAAAGTGGCAAAAATTAAAACTGATATTTAGAACAAATTTTCTATTTATCAGTTTTTTTCATTTTT
>CANPXO010000055.1 GCA_947586205.1 uncultured Bacilli bacterium | reverse complement strand
TATGCAGAAGAAGGAGGAGAATATCTCATGAGTGTTAATTATTTTTTAAATGGATTTATGGATGATGAATTTTGTAATACGATGTTTACAATGGAAAACAAAATCAAGGAAACTGGTATTGCTGAAGGTAAAATCCAAGGAAAAGCAGAAGGGAAAATAGAGGGTAAATCAGAACGAAATATAGAAATAGCTAAGTCAATGTTAAAAAAATCTAATATTAACTATGTTTCTGAAATAACAGGATTATCAAAGAAAGAACTTAAGAAACTAAAAAATGAGATGCAAACATTAGAAAGTGTCGCATAAGTTTAGAATTATTTTGTAAAATAATGTTTGCTATGAGAGCAAAAAAACAATTGACAATCGCATACGTTTTTTATAAAATAAAGAAGTAAATTTCTTAAAGAAGAAACAAAGTAAAATATATTTTCTTGAAAAGAGAAGGCTAATGGGTGGAAATGCCACAGGAAAAATATTTGAAAGAACAGTTCTTAGTTGTTTTAAGAAACGGGTTATTCCGTTAAAAAAAGAAAGAGTACCTAGGTAAAGTAAGGTGGCACCGCGGCTTATGTCGCCCTTACAGCACTTAGGTTTTTCTATTTTAGAAAGGATGGAATCATATGGATGATTTGACAATGTTAAAGGGACTCATACAGTATTACTTTTTTAGTGATGCAAAGATTCACCCCAAAGAAAAAGCAGTGAATAAGGAGAAAATCAAGAATATTTTAAAAGATTTTGGCTTTCCAAACATTTATGAGTCTTTATTAAAAGATGTTATGGCTGGTAAATATGATGAAAAGATTTTAAGGAGTTATGAATTAGAACATTCTCATTATCGAGATTATTTAAAAAGGCAAATAACTCTAGAAGAATTAAAAGGACTCATTACTCGTTATTTTTTAGCTAAGAACACTTCTAATTACAGCGAGGATGATTTAAAAGATCTTTATGATGTCATATGTTTATTAATGATTCGATATGGTTATACAATGGAAGTGAGTGAAGATTTCTTAAAAGATTTTCGAAATGGAGTTTATGATCATTTAAATCCAAAAGAAATTTTGAAAAAACAAAGTTTAGAAAATTTAGAAAGAGCATATCAGAATCGAGAAGAAGATTGGAATTCTTTTTACGAAGCTTTTTATGAAGAATTTGATCCCTATATAGATATTTATTCAGTGAATAAAGAAGAAATGGTGAATTTAGTGAGTCAAAGATTAGGAAAGGATGAGAAAAATGTACTTAGATGAATTATGGAGTAAAACTAGTGAATTATTAGATTGTGAAGTAGAGGTTCATGGTTGGATCAGAAATCATAGACCTCAAAAAGAATTTGGTTTCATTGATTTTTCGGATGGAACCAGTGTGAAACATTTACAAATTGTGTATGATAATACTTTAAAAGATTTTGAAAAGTTTACCTCTTTACATAATGGGGCGAGTATAGAAGTCAAGGGTATCTTAAAGAAGAGTGAAGGAAAAGGCCAAGATGTTGAGTTAAAAGCAAGTGAAATTACTTTAATTGGGGATTGTCCTGAAAGTTATCCGTTACAACCGAAAAGACATAGCTTAGAATTTTTAAGAAGCATTGGTTATTTAAGACCTAGAGCAAATTTGTTTCAAGCAGTTTTTCGCGTTCGAAGTGCAGCTGCTCTTGCCATTCATGAATATTTTGGAAGTCATGGTTTTGTTTATTTTCATGCTCCTTTAATCACAGCAAGTGACTGTGAAGGAGCAGGAGAGATGTTTCAAGTTACAACTCTTCCTATCGATAAAATAAAAGGAGAAGTAAACTATAAAAATGATTTCTTTGGAAAGAAAACTTCTCTTACAGTATCAGGACAATTACAAGCTGAGACTTTTGCAACTGCATTTTCTAAGGTTTATACGTTTGGTCCAACATTTCGCGCAGAAAATTCAAATACGAAAACTCATGCTTCTGAATTTTGGATGATTGAACCAGAAATTGCTTTCTGTGATTTAGAACAAGATATGGATATTATGGAAAGTATGCTTAAATATGTTGTTTCTTATGTTTTGGAACATGCTAAAGAAGAAATGGAATTCTTAAATAAATTTCAAGAACCTGGTTTAATTGAAAAACTGAATAAACTTGTTTCAAGTACATTTACGAGAATCACTCATGAAGAAGTGATTACGATTTTAAAAAATGCCAAGGTAGATTGGGAATTTCCTCCTGAATATGGATGTGATATCGCGAAAGAGCATGAAAAATATATTACGGAATATTTTGGAGGACCTGTTTTCATTACGAATTGGCCTAAAGATATTAAAGCGTTCTATATGAAACAAAATGATGATGGAAAAACGGTGGCTGCAGTAGACCTTGAAGTTCCTGGTGCTGGTGAACTTATGGGTGGAAGTCAAAGAGAAGAAGACTATGATAAGTTAATGGCTCGTATGGTAGAACTTCATATGAACACCGAAGAACTCGATTGGTACTTAAATTTAAGAAAGTTTGGAACCGTGCCACATTCTGGATTTGGAATGGGATTTGAACGTCTCCTTATTTACATCACTGGTGTTGAAAACATTCGTGATGTGATTCCTTATCCTAGAACTCCTGGCTCTTGTGACTTTTAGGAGGCAACCTGTGAAAACAATAGATAATGGACTTGTAACAGAAAGTCAAATAGATGAAATACTCACTCTTTATGGGTGGGTGAATAAAAGAAGAGATATGGGTGGAGTCATTTTTGTAGATTTAAGAGACCGAAGTGGAATCATGCAAGTTGTCTTTAACCGAAGCATTTTAAAAAGTGACTTTGCTCTTGCTGAAGATTTAAAAAATGAATATTGTATCCAAGTGACTGGAAAATTAGTAAAGCGTGATGTAGATCGAGTGAATCCCAATATTCCAACTGGAACGATAGAGCTATTATGTGACGAACTTCATATTTTGTCAAAGTGTGATGTTTTACCTTTCAACGTTTATGAAGAAAAAGAGTTAAATGAAAATGTTGCTTTGAAGTATCGTTACTTAGATCTCCGAAGAGAAAGATTACAGAAAAATATAATCCTACGTCATCAAGTCCTTACTTTAGCACGAGAATACTTAAATAAAGAAGGATTTATCGAAATTGAAACACCCATTCTTTGTAAGTCAACACCAGAAGGAGCGAGAGACTATCTTGTTCCATCAAGAATTTATAAAGGTGATTTTTACGCCCTTCCTCAAAGTCCTCAGATTTTTAAACAAATCTTGATGGTGGCAGGGTTCGAAAAATATTATCAAGTAGCTCGGTGCTTTCGAGATGAAGACCTCAGAAGAGATCGACAACCTGAGTTTACTCAAATCGATTTAGAAATGAGTTTTGCATCCGAAGAAGATGTTTGGAGTATTACAGAAGGGATGATTCACTATATTGTCGAAAAAACAAAAAATATAAAATTAGATAAATTTCCAATTTTAACTTACGAGGAGGCCATGGACCGATTTGGAAGTGACAAGCCAGATACAAGATTTGCAATGGAACTTCTTGATTTAACGGAAATTTTAAGAGGCACTCAAATGAATGTTTTTGAAAGAGTGATTGAATCGGGTGGGATTATTAAATGTCTGGTTGTCAAAAATAATGCTCATCGTTATTCAAGAAGTGATGTCGAACATTTAACAGATTTTGTAAAGATTTATGGAGCCAAAGGTCTTGCATGGCTTAAGTATGAAAATGATGATTTTACAGGTGTGATTGCCAAAAACTTAGAAGATGAAAAACTCGCTCAAATGAAAAATGCATTTGGAATTGAAAACAACGATTTGATTTTAATTGTCGCGGATACTCCAAAGATTGTTTATGCTTCTTTAGGTGCTTTACGACTTAAGATTGCGAAGTACCTAGATATCATTCCAAAAGATAAACTAAATTTCTTATGGATTCGCGATTTTCCTTTCTTTGAATATAGTGAGACCGAACAAAGATATAAAGCTCAGCATAATCCATTTACTGCCGTGAAAGATTGGGATACTTTGGATGATCCTGAACACTGTATTTCTAGAAGTTATGATTTAGTCGTGAATGGCTATGAACTTGCCAGTGGGGGAGTTCGAAATTACGAGAAAGAGAAACTCGAGAGAGTATTCAAAGCTTTATCTTTATCCGAAGAAGAAGCAAAAGAAAGATTTGGATTTTTGCTTGAAGCATTCTCTTATGGACCTCCTCCTCATGCAGGAATTGCTCCTGGTGTCGAAAGACTTATCATGGTTTTAGCAGATACCGAAGATATTAAAGATGTCGTAGCATTTCCAAAAACACAAAGTGCTAGTGATTTAATGAGTGAAGCTCCAAGCAGTGTTTCCTATTCTCAATTAGAAGAATTAGGTTTAAAATTAGAAGTAGGTGAAGAAAATGAGTAAATTTACGAAAGAAATGGTTGATGATTATGCAAAGAAACTATTAATCGAACTCACACCAGAAGAAAATGAAATGGTTTTAGATGAGTTTGATTATATTGATGCAAATATTAATTTAATTAATGAAATTAAAGGAATTGAGGATGTTACACCGATGACCCATGCTTTAGATGATTTTGAGTGTGAGTTAAGAGAAGATGTGGCAGAAGAGTCTGTTCCGATTGAAGAATTACTAAGAAATGCCGATGAAACTGATGGTAGAGAAATTGAAGTAGTAAAGGTGGTGGGAGAATGAGTTATTTAACATGCGATATTGAAACGATTCATGAGGCTTTAAAAAATGGAAAAGTGACGAGTGATGAGCTTGTCAAAGAATCTTTAGAAAAATCAATAATGGTACAAGAAAAATGTAATGCTTTTGTGACGATTTTAGAAGATGCTAAGGCTTCAGAAGTGACAGAGAGTCTTTTATCAGGTATTCCTTATGGAGTGAAAGATAATTATTCGACGAAAGATGTTTTAAGTACAGGGTCTTCCAATACTTTGTCAGATTATGTACCATTCTTTGATGCAACAGCTATTAAAAATTTAAAAGATGCCGGTGCCGTGATGGTGAATAAAACGGCGATGGACGAATTTGGAATGGGTGGAACTGGAACGACTGCCCATACCGGTATTATTAGAAATCCTTGGGATACAACAAAAATGTGTGCCGGTTCTTCATCAGGTTCTGCTGCAGCTGTTGCAAGTGGCATTTATCCTTATGCTCTTGGAAGTGACACAGGAGACTCCATTCGAAAACCAGCTGCATACTGTGGAATTGTGGGATACAAACCAACTTATGGTATGATTAGTCGTTATGGATTATTTCCTTTTGCCTCTAGCTTAGACCACTGTGGTGTTTTAACACGGAGTGTTCAAGATGCCGCGATTGTTGTGGATGTCATGAAAGGAAAAGACAATCAGGATATGACGTCTTGGGATTCTTCGAACATTCATTTAAAAGAAGCAACTGAAAAAGAGCTTCTTGGAAAAAAAGTTTGCTATATCAAAGAGCTTTGTGATATCCATAATTTTCCAAATGTAACGGATGAACTTAAGGAACACTTAGAAAACTTCCATCATACTTTAGATCTTTGTAAAGAAATGGGACTTACTGTTGAAGAAGTGAGTGTTGATCAAACTTTACTCAATGCACTCGCAAGTGTTTATGTTGTTATTTCTTGTGCCGAGGCAACCAGTAATCTTTCGAATTTAACTGGTATTATTTTTGGAAAACGAGGTAAGGGTAAGAACTGGGAAGAAATGATGATGGATCATCGAACCAAAGGATTTTCGCCACTTATTAAACGTCGTTTTGTGATTGGTTCTTATGTTCTTCAAAAAGAAAATCAAGAAAGATATTTTAAGAATGCCCAAAGAGTTAGACGGCTTTTAGTCGATACTTGGAAAGAACTTTATAAACAATATGATGCTGTTTTACTTCCGGTTGGGATTGGACCTGCAAAACCTCTAGAAGGCTCTAAAGAAGTCATTGGTAAAATGGATGAACATTTACAAGCTTTAGATGAACATTTACAAATTGGAAACTTTGGTGGATTTCCATCTATCACGATTCCAAATGGATTTGTAAACGGCTTACCTGTTGGTATTAACTTAACAAGCAATTGCTATCAAGATGGACTTCTTTTAAATATTGCTTCCCATTTAGAATCTAAAATGAACTATAAAAATCAAGTTTGTGAGGTGAGTAAGAATGTATAAAGCTGTCATTGGTTTAGAGATGCACTGCGAACTTAAAAGTAACTCCAAAGTATTTTCCAGTGCAAAGAATAGTTATTCCCAAATTCCAAATGAATTTGTAAGACCAGTTGATATGGCGTTTCCGGGAACACTTCCAGTCGTGAATAAAAAATGTGTGAAAGACGCTTTAAAAATGAGTCTTGCTTTAGAGTGCACTCAGCCAGAATATATGTATTTTGACCGTAAAAACTATTATTATCCAGACTTACCAAAAGGGTATCAAATTACTCAGATGGAAAGTCCTGTGGGAGTCAATGGTTGCATTAAGATTGAATGTCATGGCAAAGAAATACCTGTTTATATTCATGATATTCATTTGGAAGAAGATGCGGCAAGCTTAGACCATTATTTTGATACTTCTTGTATTGATTATAACAGAGCTGGTGTTCCATTACTCGAACTTGTTACCGAGCCATGTCTTTCGAGTGCCGATGAAGCAGTGGCATTCCTAGAGACTATGCGAAGTATTTATCAGTTTTGTGATGTTGCCGAAGGAGATACGAAAAAAGGACAAATTCGTTGTGATGTCAATGTTTCCATTATGGAAGAAGATGATACCGAATTTGGAACACGTGTCGAGATTAAAAACGTAAACTCTTTTGGCGGAGTTCATGATGCCATTCTATACGAGATTAAAAGACAAAGCGAATTAAAGAAAAGTGGTCGTTATAACGAGGTTGAGCAAGAAACCAGACGTTGGGATGAAGAGAGCCAAAGTACCATTCATATGCGTAGTAAAGTGGATGCGATTGATTACAAGTATTTTGTCGATCCTAATATTCCTAAATTTAAAATTACAAAAGAATGGTTAGAAGAAATAAAAAAAGAGATTCCAGAACTTCCCTTAGAATGTAAACATAAATATATGGAAAAATATGGACTATCGGAATATGATGCCGGAGTTATTATTAAAGATAAATCTTATGTTGATTATTATGAAGAATGTTTATCTTTAGGAATGGATGCGAAAGTGACATCAAACTGGCTTACGACTCAAGTTTTAGGTGAAGTAAATCACGAAGAAATCTCTTTAAAAGAATTCTTTATCACTCCATCAAGACTTAAACAAATTGTCGATGCCATTTCTAAAAATACCATTTCGTCTAAACAAGCAAAAGAAATATTTATGAAATCTTGTGAAGAAAAGAAAGAACCATCTAGTTATATGACAAGTGAAAATACCCAGATGAGTAATGAAGAAGAATTAAATACAATTATTAAAGGGATTTTGGATAGAAGTGCACCTCAAATAGAACAATATAAAAATGGTAAAACAAATCTTTTCGATTATTTTGTTGGACAGGTCATGAAAGAGACAAGAGGAAAAGCAAATCCTGTATTAACGAAAGAAATTATTTCAAAATATTTAAATTAAATAAAAATAACGTGAACATCAGTGTGTTTACGTTATTTTTATATTGATATTATGCAACTCGTTTGCTATAATAATGATGTGAGTATTAGATTTTTACTTTAGGATATGGTTTTCGCTCATTCGTAAGTCCCAGTAAATAATCTGTACTCACTCCATAATATTTGGCAAGAATTGCAAGCTTATCAATTGGAATAGATCGAAGACCCGTTTCATATCTCGAATACTGAACTTGACTCATATGTAATACTTTGGCAATATCCGATTGAGATAAATCGCGGTCTTCTCTTATATCCCTTAACCGATCAATGTTCATTCATTCACCTCATTCCATATTTTTCCATAACGTTTTTATATTATCTTGAAATTATAACCATTTGGTTATATAATGGAAATATAGTACAAGATAGCAGCCAAGAAGTGTTATAAATTTTTAGAA
>CANPXO010000054.1 GCA_947586205.1 uncultured Bacilli bacterium | reverse complement strand
AAGCTAAAAGAAAATCAATCTTTTCCCGTTTTTTAAGCCAGACTCTTTCACTGAAACCTCTGGATCATAAAAAATATTTTGTTCACAATCATATAACATATTTTGAAAATCTAAAGGAAACACATCATTACTAATTTCATGAATAGAACGGGCGATCATACAAATAACATCTACAATTTTTTTATTTGGAGGCAAAAAAACTTCAAATTCTTGGTCTAACTTAATCACATAAATAGAAACAAAAATTTTATTCATTTTCGTCACCTTCTAACATTTTTACTAAAGTTGGAATTCCATTCCGAACTACATAACCATACTCTAATGAAATATCATCATAACAATATTTAGGAGTCTTTGATAGTTTTAAGACAAATTGATCTGTAATTCCGTTTCCAACCCATATACCTTGATTATTCATAACATAATCACGATACCAAGATTCCATTTCATATTTTTTAAGAACATAACTAGCATCGACAAGAACAAGATTAAATTTTTCTAAATCATGCCCAATTTGTAACATGTGTTCAAAGTCTTCTTTACGTTCTTTCATAATTTCTAAGAACTCTTCTATCCCATAAACAACTAAAGTTAAATGAGTATATTTTTCTTTTCTAGCCTCATCTTTTTGATTAGATTCATAATCTTTTTCTAATTTTTCTAAATAATCATACGCATATTGAAAAACATCTTGAATTTTTTTAGTATAGTAATATTTCGTATGGATTTTTTTTGCATCTAAATTAGATTCACTATCAAGAACAAACATAATATGATTAGAAAGATATTCGAAGGAATCCACAAGTCCATAAACAAAAGATTGCATAGATTCTAACTCCTGAGCAGTAATAATTTGAATAAGTTGTGATTCAAAATTGAAACGCGCGAGCTCAAGCGTATCTTTAGATACACCAACCACAAGTTGATTAAGTGTATTATATGGAACAGAAAGATTTGAATAATAAACATTTTCAGGTAAAACAGGAATTCGTCTCGCATAAGTTTTATAATATTCTTTTAATTTCAAACATAACCTAAGAACCACATCCACAATTTTTTCTTTTTCACAAATATGCGCCGTTTGAAATTCATAAATTTCTCCTCGAATTCTGGTAATCCCTCGTCCAAATTTTTTAGAAGGATAATTTTTTTGAACATTTCCCAAAATATTTGCATACTCATCTTCATTATTAAGTTGTAAAGAATAAATAGATTTAAAGTTTTGAAATAATTTAATTCTCACACTATTAGAATTGAGAACACTAATCAAAAAGTAAATTCCATATTTTGTTGCTTCTCTAGTAATAGAAATAAGTTCTTCTTCAAAATTTTCAAATAATTCTTTAAAATTCTCATAATTATTAAGGATAATGACAATATTAGGTTCTTTTTTCTCGTTTTTGTCATTATAACTTTCGAGCGTTCCTCCAAAATTCATAAATTTAGATTTACGTTCTTGAATCATCTCATTTAACATCTTAAATAAATTTGTCACTTTTTCTGTATCTGATGAAAAAACAACATCTCCAACATGAGGAGCATCTAAAAACATTTTTAAAGTCTCTGACCCAAAATCCATAATATAAAATTGAATTTCATCTGGTGTATGATGTAATATCGAAGAAGTGATAAAGGTAGTAATAAAGTTTTCTTTCCCACTTCCACTCGCACCATATAACAAAACATTTCCTTCTTTTGTCATTGGAAGAGTAAGTAAATGCTGACTCTGCGTAGATGGAGAATCATATTCACCAATGATTTCATCAATAACATAAGGCAAACTTTTATAGTGATATTTTTTTTCTAACTCTGTCGTCGTAATAAATTCTGGGATAGGAGGCAACCACAAAGGTTCGATTTGAATTTGTTCTTTTCGTGCTAAATCAGAAATATATTTTAAAACAGCTGGAAGTTCTTCTCCTTTAAAACTCGCTTTTGTAGTCGCATCTTCTTGCTCTACAGTTTTAATAATCTTACCAACATTATCCACAAAATCAATAGATGAATCTATTTTTGCTTTTCTTTCTTTCATTTCATAATAGGGAGCTCCTGCCCAAGCTGATTGTCCCATAGCAAAGAACTCGTTATATCCAACTTGTAAATAAAACCGACCAACAGTTGCTAACGAAGCTGCATCTGGAACTTTAATCATATCCATACTATCACTACGATCTTGAACTTTCAAACACACCCGAAATTTAGAATTACTCCAAATTTGAGCATCTACAACACCACTAGGTTTTTGAGTAGCTAAAATCAAATGAACACCTAATGATCTTCCGATTCTTGCCGCAGATATTAGTTGGGTCATAAATTCAGGTTGTTGACTTTTCAGTTCAGCAAATTCATCACTAATAATGAAAAGATGAGGAATTGGTGTTTTCACAAGACCTTGATGATAAAGTTTCTGATATTTATAAATATTAATTGTACTCTCATTTGTTTGCTCTCTTGCTTCATTAAAAAGTCTTTGTCTTCTTTTTAGTTCGCTTTCTATAGATGCTAAACTCCTTTTAATTTCGACTGTATCTAAATTTGTAATAGTACCAGCTAAATGTGGAAGTTTAATACCAAGTTCTTTATTTTCAAAAGCACCAGCGAGTCCTCCACCTTTATAATCAATTAATACAAAAGAAACATCATCTGGATGATAGTTTAAAGCCATCGACAAAATATAGGTAATAATAAATTCAGATTTCCCAGACCCTGTCATACCTGCCACTAATCCATGTGGTCCATGAGCCTTTTCATGTAAATCCAATACAAATAAACCACCATTTTGATTAATACCAACTGGAGCTTGTAAAGTTTCATAAGAATGATTCGTCCTCCAACGATTCAAAGCATTTAACTGTTCCACATTTCCAACATTATACATTTCTAAAAAACTTACACTATCAGGGATATTTCCTTGCGTTTTTGTAAATTCAATAGGTATATTGCAAATTGCTTGAAAAATTGGATTCAATGAAACATTCAAAAATTCAGCTTGAAAAACTTGTTGTCGATCTGTTGCAAGTTCATTTTCAATCATACCAGACTGATTGGCATCTACATTGATAAAAGAATTACATTCATTAGGAAGTCCCATTAATCTTTGATTAATAATAAGAAAACTAAAACCATAATTCACTTTTGATTTTAAAACATTTTTGACAAAATCAAAATCTCTAATACTTTCAAAATTATCTGTAATAATCACATAATAAGGCAAAAAATTTGTATAATCTTTATTGTTAAGTTTGCCACTATCTTGGTCAATAGAACGATTTTCAAGTTCTTCATTTAATTTAGCACAGACAGAAAAAATTTCTTCTTTAGTTTCTCCATAATACCGAAATGTTCTTTCATTATTCCATAAATAAGGAAGTTTTTTAAAATTTTTCCATTTATAGCTTTCATCTTTATCAGTAAGAATTACAAATTTTACATCTTCATAACTATGAAATGCAATAAACTGCAACAATATTGTATTTAAAAAAGAAGGAATTAAATCAAAATTTCCTAAAATTGCACAAATATTTTTTTGAACAAAAGAAACATTAATAGGAACATTCTTTAATGTTCTGGGCTCTTTCATCATTTGAAGAACTTCTTTTTTTAAATTATCATTATCTAAAGAAAAATGTTCTTCTGGAAAATTTACTTTAATTTTTGCTGGAATCTCTCCTATTCCGATATGAGCTGTTAAAAAATCATCATGATCTATTTTCCTCTCCCAAAGATTTCTTCGATGATGAAGTATAATATCCATACACTGTTCTAGTGATACACTATTTGCATTCAAAGATTGTTGTTGTTCTTCTATAATTCGATAAATTTCTTGTTTCTTCATTGCTAAATATTCCATATATTTTTCTTGACGTAACTGTTCATTTTTTAAAGTTTGCTTCTTTTGATAACGTCTGGTTAAAAAGGGAATACAAAGCAAACTGACTAACATAGAGGAACCAATCACCAATCCTGGTAAAGAGTTTCTAAGTGTGGTTTCTCCCCGAAAAACTCCACTCAGTGAAAGAAACAATGTCACCATTGAACTCATTCCCATTGTTAACATAGAACCCATTTGCAGTAAAAAAGGAAGTTCTTCTTTTATACCACTACTAGGAGGAGCATCAATTGTAACTGATACTTCGGAAATTACATTTCGAAACCGTGGAGAACGATAAAAATAATCTTTTTTATCATAAATGCTATCAACATCTAATTGATTATCAACAGATTCTTTTAAAACTGGAATAGGAAGACTTACAATTTGAGAAAGAATAATTTTTCTTTTATCATGAGGATTATCAATAGCAAAATAAGAGCCAAGGGAGTATATATTTAATCCTTTTATAAAGATATGATCTCCAGATTCTAATAATTTTCCAGATGTTAAAACTTGATTTACATACACAGCATTTTTAGCATTATCACATTGCATAATCCAAGAATTATTTTTTTTAGTAAATAATACTTTCCCTTGATAATCACTATAAACAATATCAGTATTGGAATTCCCTACACTAAATTTATCCAATGATTGAAAAGAAAAAATTTCTAAAGTTGAATTGTATAAAGGTAAAGTATACAAAACAACATTTTTATTTTTATAAGAAATAGAATAGAAATGAAATAATTCTAATATAATTTTTTCAGAATTTTGATTTATATATACCCAATGTCCATTTAATGCAAAAATATTCAAAATATTTTTTTTTACTTCAGATTCATCATAAGCTTGTACCCAATAATTCCCATCAATCACATTCGGTAAGGAGTAAAGTTGATAAGAATTTGCTGACTCAAAAAAAATTAGTAATTTCATCTAACCCACTTCCTCTTATTCTTAATAAGAATTATAGCATAAAAAAAAGAGAAAGAAAAGAAAAATAACCTTTGACAGGTTATTTTAAGCTCCTCTATCTGCACTTTGAGCTGCCATAGCAGCTGCATTAATATTGCTAATACAAATATCTAAATTACTATATATTTTTGTCATATTCGTATCAGCAGTATTAGTTAAAGTGTTTTTAGCAGCCTCTGCTGCATCACCATCCCAAATACCTTCTCCACTATTTAATCGATTAATAGTAGTTAATAAATTAACTTTAACTCCATCTAATTTTTCTTTGATTTGCTTCAAAGAAGCACCAATATTACTAATAACTTCATAATCATAAGTAACAATCTCTTTATTGATGTTTTCAGCAGCCATTTGACTTAATTGATTAAAACTCAACTCTCCAAAAGATTGAGATACATTGGTATCAAAACCCAAATTAGAAACTTCTAGTCCCGCTACACTTCTAGCTACTTCATTCATAGTTTGAGCAAAAGCATCCCCAAACTCATTAGAAAAAGCAACTAAAGCATTATGAGTTTCCATAAAATTTTGATAGTTTTGATATGCAGCTGCTCCAGTCCAAACTTGAGGTTTAACAAGTTCAGAAACTAATTCATTAAACTTTCTAGCACAACTTGAAACACTATCTTCTTCTCCACTAATAATTTTTATTAAACTATTAGACCAATTCTTTACTGAATCGGGATTGTAAACAAAAGCCATACTCATTCCTCCTTTAATTCTGTACGCTTATACTTACATATTAACTGTAACACAAAAAACAAGAAAAGAAAAAAGAAATAAACTAATTTTACACCTTTTTTACATTAAATTTATTTCTTTAAAGCTTCAATTTCTTCTAGCTTCTTTGTAATATCAATTCTTTGAAATAATGGACTTGGTTCAGTAACTTCATAAACTAAATCTTCTCTAAAAGTAGAATCTTTCTCAGTTGTTCCAAGTTGTCTTAAAATTTCTTCACTTGTATCAGGTAAGAATGGTGCAATTTCCAAAGCACACATACGAATAACTTCTAATAAATGATACATCACGGTTTCAAGTCGGTTTCTTTTCTCTTCTTCCTTTGCTAAAGCCCAAGGCATCGTATCATCAATATATTTATTGCATTTTCTTAACGTTTCAAAAATCTCATCTAAAGCGGAACCAATTTCCAAACGGCCCATCTTTTCATCCACTCTATGTGTTAGACTTTGAGCCGATTTAAGTAAATCGTCATCAAGAGATTCCAATTCTTTTGTATATTTCACAGTTCCATCAAAATACTTCCGAACCATAGAAATTGTTCGATTGACTAAATTTCCTAAAACATTAGCTAAATCACTATTGATACGTTCCATAATAAGCTCATAGGTAATCGTTCCATCATTTTGAAAAGGAATTTCATGTAACACATAATAACGAATTGCATCCACCCCAAAAAGTTCAACCAAATCATCTGCATACATAATATTTCCTTTGCTTTTACTCATTTTATCTGTTCCAAATAAAAGCCAAGGATGACCAAAAACCTGTTTAGGAAGTTCCACACCTAAAGCCATCAAAATAATAGGCCAATAAATCGTATGGAAACGAATAATATCTTTTCCAATCAAATGTAAATCACAAGGCCACCATTTCTTAAACTCTTCATTCCCACCATCCACATCATAACCAATATTGGTAATATAGTTAGATAAAGCATCAATCCAAACATAAACAACATGTTTATCATTAAAAGGAACTTTAACTCCCCAATCAAAAGTTGTACGTGAAACACATAAATCTTGTAAACCAGGCTCCAAGAAATTATGAATCATCTCATTTTTACGTGATTCTGGTTGAATAAAAGAAGGATGACTTTCAATATAATCCATTAATTGTTTTTGATATTTAGAAAGTTTAAAGAAATAAGCTTCTTCACTTCTTTTCTCTACTTCTCTCCCACAATCAGGACACTTTCCATCGACAAGTTGAGTCTCTGTCCAAAAAGATTCACAAGGAGTACAATAAAGTCCTTCATATTGCCCTAAATAAATATCGCCTTGTTCATATAACTTTTCAAAGATACGACCCACAACTTCTTTGTGATGAGCGTCCGTCGTTCTAACAAATTTGTCATAACTTGTATTCATAATATCCCAAATTCTTTTTATTTCCCAGGAAATATTATCTACATATTCTTGAGGTTCAAGCCCAGCTTCTTTCGCTTTCAACTCAATTTTTTCTCCATGTTCATCTGTTCCAGTTTGAAAATAAACGTCATATCCTCGACTTCTTTTATACCTTGCAATGGCATCTGCAAGAACAATCTCATAAGTATTTCCTATATGAGGTTTAGAAGAAGCATATGCAATCGCTGTTGTAATATAATATTTTTCTTTTTCCATATCTTTCACCTTTCCATCCAAAGAAAAAAGCCATGAATGAAAGGACGGATTAATATCCGTGGTACCACCTTTCTTCATGACTTAACATGCACTCATTTACTTTAACGGGTAATCCGGTTCAACTCCAGAGCCATCTTCTATAAAAATCTTTTATTTGCTTTCACCATTCACAAACTCTACAAACTCTCTAAAAAAAGATACTTTATATACTCTTTCCTTCGTCATTGAATACCCTAATTCTACCATAAAACTAAAGAATGTCAATTTTATTTCCAATAATTTTAATAAAAAACTGAACAAAATTCTTCATATAAGATAAAAATGGTTGATCACTTACCAAAACAACAAAGCCAATCACATCACTAGAAACCAAAATAGGCGCGACAAAAAAATAACCATTGAGTTCTACATCTTCAAAAAAAGACTCCATTACCATTGACTCATAAGTTGTTCTTTCATCTAGTAACTTTGCAAATTTATCATTAAGTTCATGATTTAAAATCGCATCGATACTAGATGCCACCACTCGTTCCCGATCCGTCACAAAAATATTCAAATTCATCTCCGTATGTGCAAGTTCACAAAGTCTTGCCACCAAATCATGAAACACAAGTAATCTCGAATGTTTCTGTAAATAAATACCTTGGTTATCAACAAATATTTCTAAGTCTTCTCCATCTTTAATTCCTAAGGACCTTCTTATCTCTTTTGGCAAAACAATTCGCCCAAGTTCATCAATTTTACGTATAATACCTGTTTCTTTCACAAAAAACTCCACTCCATTTCTCTACTACCTATTTTGGAGTGGAATCACTAATTTTATACTTCTAAATCATCATGAATTTTCTGAATTAACGGAACAAAATAATAGATAAAGTGCTTTTCTAAATGTAAAAGAGGTAAAGTAAT
>CANPXO010000053.1 GCA_947586205.1 uncultured Bacilli bacterium | reverse complement strand
GTTTTGGAGACTCCTATGCTACCATTATACCACGCCTCTATGTCTCAAAGACACTCCCATTATATCATGCTTTTTAAGACATTGCTAGTCCTTTTCACACAAAACATAAAAATCAAAAATAAGCAATTTTTTACACAAAACTGCCATTTTAGCTGCCATATTGGCAGACGAAAACTCTAAAAATAACAATAATAAACCAAAGATTCTTATAATATCGAAACTTTTAAATCGGTACATCAACAGTTTTGGAAACTATTATGAGACCTTCTCGACATCTTTCTCATACAATATCATAGGTGAATGAAAATGATTGTAAGTTATACTTCCAAAGAAAAAGATATATTAGCAAGAATTATGCGAGCAGAAGCCTTAAATGAAGGAGATCTCGGCATGCTTATGGTCGGTGATGTTGTTGTTAATCGAGTTTTAGTTGGTTGCTATACTTTTGCCAATGTAAACACTATTTATGATGTAGTATATCAACCAAACCAATTTGTTGGAAAAGATTCTTCTCTTTTTCAAGCAACCCCTACTACTTTAGAAAAAAATTTAGCCCAAAGAATATTAGACGGAGAATATTATTATCCTGCTACCAATGCTTTATGGTTTTATGCACCAGGTTCAAACTCTTGCCAAAGTACTTGGTATTCCCAACCTTTAGCAGGAAGGTACCGTAATCACTGTTTTTATAAACCCCAACCTGGTCAATGTAACGAAATCTATGACAAATAGATTTTTTATTTGCAAAGAAAAAAATCACTCTTAAAGTGACTTTCTTAGGTATGATTAATCATTAACCAATACTTAACAAATTGATTAGTTTACTGTAAATGCGTAGTTACTAATTTATATTTAATTGTCCATCATAATTTAATTTAAGTGCTTTATCGTCTATATTTAACTTTATTTCAATTTGATTGTTTTGAATAGTTCCAAATTCTAATTTCACTATACTATCAATAAAATCAATAAATTTGTAGGTATCAAATATTTCAATCATAGTAATTTTAGAATCTACATTCGTAGGTAATTCTTCATATTTTTTGTTTTCAATATTTTTAAAATCTTTATTTGAAAAAAAATCAACATAAAAACTAAAATAGCCTTTCCTAGTATTTAATTCAATATCAAAAGAAATTAAAATAGAATATCCTTTCATTTTATTATACATTGCATTCACATATTCTATTTTAGAAGATAGTACTTTATATTCTTTATCATTAATTACAAGCATGAAATTTACTCACTTCAAAATCTGACTACTTCTTATTTTTACTATTTTCTAATATGTAGTATTCTAATGTAGGTACAGTTTTCATAAGAAAATCATATTCTCTAAAACACATTATAACTTCCGATGAATCTCCGTTAGTATAATATCCTTCTGAAACAAGTTTATTTTCTTTCATTGTACCTTTAAAGAATTTTATAAAATCTGGATTAGCTTTATTGATTCGATCTAAATACTCTTTAGCTTTTTCATCATTTCCTCGCTTATAATAAAGTATAAATAATGGAAATAACATTTCTAAGCTTTCTTCAGGATATTTTTTATATAGTTTAAGCATCTCATTTTCTTCTTCTAAATAAGCATATATCGCCATAAGTAAATATCTAGAACCCGTGTTATCGTTTTCATTTAATTTAAGAATTTCTTTGCAAACATCGCGTGCTTGTTTTATTTTACCATCTAAAATTAAGTAATTTACTTTTGCTAATAAACCTCTAATATATGGTCTAGTTTCATATAGTCCATAAAAATGACCAATATTTTCTTTTTCAAATAGTCCTTCTTTTTCTAATCTCTCTTTTTCCAATTCTAATCCGTTGTCTAATAATTTCCATCTTTTTAAAGGATTATCTTCTATGCTTACTTGAAATATGAGTGCATCAAAGCAAGCTGGACACATATCATATGCTTCTTTAGCATATTTCATAGCTTGTACTTTGGATTTTGTATTTTCTGCTTTATCTAATAGATTATAAGCATCATCCAATGCTGTATTTTCATATTCTATTTCACCAGCATTGTATTTTTGAACAAATTCTTGTAGTTTTTCATTTAATTCTTTTGTATTTTTTGCATCAGTATTTGCTAAAAACTCATTAAGCATATTATTAAATTTATTATCCATTATTTTACCTACAACTTTCTTTTTCTATATTCATTATAACTCTTCAACTAACAGAAAATCAATCAAATAAAATTATTTTGCTTAACCGAAATAACTTTTAATTTTTAAAAATTATTTCGTTAATTTAAAATATATTATTTTTTGCCTTTCATTAAATATAAAAAAGAACTGTCGAAAAATTAATTATTTAATTTCCCAACAGCCCATTTTTAAGGTATGATTAATCGTTGACCGATGTTTAATAAATTACTTGTTAAATTATTTGCTCTTTTTAAAGCATCTACTGTAGTTCCATATTCTCTTGCAATAGAATACAAACTATCGCCTCGTTGTACTACATAAATATTTTCTGTTTCATTACTTGGTATCACAAGAACTTGACCTATCGATAATAAATTACTTGTGAGTTGATTTGCTCTTTTGATATCATCTACTGAAACTCCATATTTTCTAGAAATAGAATACAAGCTATCTCCACTTTTTACAACATAAGTATTTTGCGAATCTGGAATATCTGCTGTTCCACGCACCCTTAATCTTTGACCAATACTTAATAAATTACTAGTTAAATTATTTAATGTTTTTAATTCATCAACCGTCATTCCATATTTACGAGCAATAGAATATAGACTATTTCCAGATTGAACGATGTAGTAGTCTCCACTCATTTCGGTTGTTCCAGGTATAATTAAAACTTGACCAATGGATAAATTGTTATTTGCTAAATTATTTTGAGCTTTTAATTCATCAACGGTAACTCCTAACTTTTTAGCAATACTCCACAATGTATCTCCTGATACCTTTTTTATGTAGTATTATAGATTAAAATTATCCATGAATTCCATCATTTTTTTCATAAATTCTTCTTCATCAAAAAATATATCATTTGGAATACAAATATTATATTTTTCACTAAACTTATGTATAAAATCATCACTAGGCATATCGTCACTATAACCATTTGTAATATAATCATTATATATAACATCTTTTATTTCTTCTCTTAACTCTTCGGCATTATCTTTATGTGCATAAACTATACCGTACATTATTCCATAATTCACATATATTTCATAATTGTTTATATCAGCCCGTGAATATAAATTAACTTCTATTTTATCGTCTAAAACTTCACATTTAATTAAATGTTTATCTTTCCAATCTCTTGTTTCAAAATCATCAGTTTTATCTATCCAATTCATAATATTGCGCCTCCAAATAATAACGATTATTTTACACTAAATTTTACTAAATGTAAATATAATATTTATCGTTTTATCTTGATAAATATAGATCTTTTCAACTAAATTTATGATTAATTCTCTTGTCAGATTATCTAGTGATAAAAACTCATTAATGTATTTTTCTATTTTTTTATTATCTATTTTACTTGAGTTTACTTGTTCACTTTTTAGATTATCAATATTAACTCTATTATTTTCTATTTCTTTTTTTAGATTTTCACTAACTCTTAAATACTGTGATTCATCAATAATACCTTTCAATCTATCCATGTAAGTTTTATCTAAATTTTCAGTTATTTTATGATTCGCTGTTTCTAAACTTTCTATTTGTTTTTTAATTCTTAAAGTATCATCAACAAACTCTATATTTCCTATAGAATCTTTAACAGCATTTTTATCTAGATCCTTCATACATACATCCTTAATATTATCTAAAATAGTCCTCTCTAATGTTTCATAATTATTTGTATGTGTTGTGCATACATGATATTTTGAATATGTTCTATAATAATCGCAAGTCGTATAGCTTCTACCAGTCTTATGTTGATATCTTATTGTTATTCGATGTTTACAATCTCCACAATACAAAAGTCCATCTAATAAATAAAATCTTTTCTTTTCTGGTCTTTTTACGTTCTTTGGAAGTAAGTCCTGCACATAATTAAAAGTATTTCTATCTATAATTGCTTCATGCGTATTTGGGACAATTATATATTCACTAGGATTATTTTTAACAGTCTTTTTAAGTTTATAATTTATCTTTTTAGTTTTGCCTTGGACTAAATCTCCAACATAAATCTGATTAGTTAAAATTGATTTTATTGTTGTATCAACCCATACACCAAGTTCTTTAGAAATACATTGACTACGACTCTTTGTATTCCAAATATAATTGTAATAAGATGCTGGTGTTTTTATTTTTCTTTTTGTAAGTTCATCGGCAATAGAGTGACAAGTGTTACCTTTCAGTGCTAAATCAAATATTAATTTAACAGTTTTAGCTTGTTCTTCATTTATTATTAGATGATTTTTATTATTCGGATCTTTCATATAACCAAAAGGACATCTTCCTGATACATATAAACCTTCTTTCATTCTTGAATGCAAACTTGTTTTTACTTTTTTTGAAATATCCTTTGCATACATATCATTCATTATGGCTTTAAAAGGTGCTATATCATTATTAGTATTATCTAAAAAAGTATCTATACCATCATTTATAGCAATATACCTTATATTTTTACTTGGAAAATATTTTTCGATAAGTTCACCAGTGCCAATATAATCTCTACCTAATCTTGACATATCCTTAGTAATAACCATATTTATTTTTCCAAGTTCAATATCTTTAATCATTCTTTTAAAAGCTGGTCGTTCAAAATTAGTTCCTGTGAATCCATCATCAACATATTCTTCTATTACTTTATAATTATTTTCTTTTACATATTGATTAAGTAAACTTCTTTGACTAACAATACTGTCAGATTCAATATTTCCATCATCCCTTGATAATCTTATATAAAGTCCTACATTATAACTACTATTCCCATTCATTCATTTATACTCCTTTTACTTTGGGAATAATGAGTACGATTAGATGGTACCTCCTTATTTAAAATATTGCAAGTCATATTAATTTGTTTTTCCAATTCTATTTTTAATACATTAGTTATTATTTCATTTAAAGATTTACCATTTTCTTGAAATTTTAAATTAACCTTGTATTTAACCATAGAGTTTGATACCTCCAATAAATTCTATGGTTTTAATTTTTAAATTAGTAATAGTGTTAAGAGTGTTATTCCTAATAATATTACTTATTATCATAAACCTCCTAATTGTTCATATTTTGATAAAAAAACTTCTCATTTATATCTTGGCCTTTTCATGATGAATGATACCTCCACCAAAAGGGGAGTCAAATCATAAAGTATAGAAAGTTTTGACTAACATCCTAAGATATTTACAAATTTATTCACTTCTAAAAGAGCAGGATAAGATGATTACACATCAATACTAAACTATCCCTTATTTCATAAGAGTTTAGTATTGTGTAAAACTTATTTCGTACTTACGAAATTCATCCTACTTTATAGGTTGATATAAAGGACAAATCAAACAATATCAACTATTAAAGTGCTAAAAAACATCCTATTTTTTTGATTTTATTCAAATCTATAGGATGATTAAATTTTTATAATTTTTCTAAAATACCGTGTTCAAGATCATCAATGTTATATAATGTTTCTAATTCATTAAAAGTTTCTTCAAGATTTTTTCTAGCACTATTCCATCCAGTTCCATCAGTAAACCAAATAAAGGTTACACCATCCACTTTTTTGGATTCTTGAGCTAGCATTTTGTAACTTCTAGCCGTCTCATTTAATTTAGAACCACCACTAGAATAAAAATTGGCTTCTATTACATATACTTGATTATCAGTCTTAATAACAAAATCAAATCTTTTCGTCGATATGTTATTTCCAGACATTGCACTTAAATCCAAATTCCATTTCTTTTCTATATCTGCTAAATACATTTCTTTAAAATAATTCTCATTTTTTTTATAACCTGCTTTTACTATATAAGATTCAACTAAATTTTCCATTAGATGTCCCCCACGATTTTTTCTGCCATTTGAGTCAAGTCCAACTTCAATGCCTAGAACGTAATCATATAGGTTATTTATAATATGATTTTGTAATAAATCAAATAAACCAGTTTCTCGCATAAATCTAATATAATCTGGTATTGAATAAACCATTTTGCTAAACTCAAATAAATATTCATTGAATTCATCTTTAATAAATATTTCACTCGAACGGACTGCTAATAAAAGTGGAATACATTCTAAAGTCTCTGGATATTTAATTAAAATATTTTGGAACTCTTCTTCAATATTTTTGCTACCAATCAATGAATTTAAAATATTAAGTTCCACTTTCACTTTATCAACGTTTTTATAGATTTTTTCAAAATCTACATAATAAGTATAGTCTGATATACTAGTTTTAAATTTGCTTAACCATTCATTAAAATTTCTCTTATTCATAATTATCAAAAACCTCCATTAATTTTTTTATTGCTTCTTCTTTTAATTTATCTTGAATACAATTATTTATTAAAATATCAATATCATTTATGATTGTATCAATTGTAATAATATAATTTTCTAAATATTCATAATTTGTTTGATATTTGCAATTAATTTGATCTACCAATTCAATGACAATTTTATCTATATTATTTTTACTTATTTTATTTTCAAACCGTAATAATGTTATTCCATTTTTGATGTCTTGTAAATATTCTTTTTCTTGTTTATATTTCTGAATTTTATTGTCTAAAGAATATACGGTTTTCATAAATTCATATATTTTTTTAAGAATTTCTTTCTCGTCCACCATTATCATTTTCCTTTCTTCTTATCGTTAAATCTAAAAATTCTTTTTCTTTTTCGATACCAATATATTTTCTATTTAATCTACTCGCAACAATTCCCGTAGTACCACTACCATTAAAAGGGTCTAAAATGATATCACCTTCATCAGTTGAAGCTAGTATTATTTTTTCTAATAATTCTATTGGCTTTTGCGTTGGATGTTTACCACATTTCTTCTCACTAGGTTTCGTAAGAGATGTCTCCCAAACATCTTTCATTTGCTTTCCATCATTTAACTCTTTCATCAAAGAATAATTAAATTTATGTTTCGCTTTCTTGATATCTTTTTTAGCCCATAGTATTGTTTCCGTTGAATGCACAAAATATCTACAACTAATATTTGGCGGAGGATTTAATTTTTTCCAAGTAATATTATTTATTATCTTAAAACCCTCCTGTTCCAAAGCCATACCTATCGAATATATATTGTGCATTGTACCACTTATCCAAATTGTACCATCATCTTTTAAAACTTGATAACATAGTTTTATCCATTTTCTATTAAATTTATGTTTTTCTTCTACACTAATAGATTTATCCCAATCGCCTTTATTAACAGATACCATTTTTCCACCACTGCAAGATATTCCATCGTTAGATAAAAAATAAGGAGGGTCAGCAAATATCATATCAATACTTTTTGGTTCTATTTTTTTCAGTATTTTCAAAGAATCACCTTGTATAAGTTTAAAATCTTTATCTTCATAATAATATTTTTTGCACACACAAACCACCTCGTATAAACATTATACAATCATTGATCATTGAAAATCAACTTTATTTTTGTAGTTTGTAATAATAACTTCTTCTACTTTACCTCGTTTCTTTCCATCAGAATTAATATTTCTTTTTGCTTCAATTACATGAATATTGAAATCTTTATATAATTCATTTATTAAAATCGTATTATGATTTGATAACATTACGTAACAACCTCTATCAGATAACTCTTTAAAAACTTTAGCAAGTCTTTTTTGTTCTTCTTTTCCAAAACCATTTTCTGTATAACTATTAAATGTAAAAGTATCAGAATCATAAGGCGGATCAAAGTAAATAAAATCTCCCTTTTTAGCGTCTTTAACTGCTTCTTCAAAATCTACTGACAGCAATTTAATATCATTATAATTTAAATATCCAGATATAATACCTAGATTTTGTCCTTCATATGTATTCACTTTAGTTTTTTTGCCAAATGGTACATTAAATTCATTTTTACTATTTACTCTATATAAACCATTAAAACAAGCCTTATTTAAATAAATCGTACGAGCTGCTCTTTTATAATCTGCTAATTTATTAAATGCCTTTTTATCTCTATCTAAATTTCTTATC
>CANPXO010000052.1 GCA_947586205.1 uncultured Bacilli bacterium | reverse complement strand
GGAACTTTAATACAGTCTGGTGGGATATGAGTGGCTCCTTTTATCGTTACATTTTCACTTCTATATCTTCCTGCATTTTCATTATCAATTTCTTTTAATATGAGGGCATGTATATTTTTTATATTCCACTCGGTAATTGGATTATCTTCTTTGACGATAGTTTGTAAAAATAAAATGGCATGCTCATGATTTATAGCCTCTAAGTGTTCCTTGATTGATTTGCCTCCAACAGTAATTCCTTCCAAAACCACTTGTGTTTCTTTTAATGTCAAAGTATTCCCTTCTATCCCATTACTATGATAAGTCCATTCCAAATTTATTTTTTCTTGGAAAGTTCTAAGTGTATCTTTTGGGATTGGTCTTTTACTATCAAGTTGTTTTTTTAAATTGTTCACTTTATCAAAAAAATTGTCTGGTAAATCAATGATAAATTCATTCTTGTCAGGTTTTATTGTTCTTTTATCAACTGGTTTTAATGCATCGATAGGAATATTCCAACTATTTCCGTTTTTGACTGACCCTTCTATTCTTCCCTCTTTTAATAGTTGTCTTATTCTTCGTTCACTAATATTCCATTTTTTTTCAGCTTCTTTTGTAGTCATAAAATCCATAAATAATCACCTTTCTTAGTTATTATTATACCGTTAACGGTAGTTTTAGTCAATTGTTTTTTATATTTCACTTTTTATATTTAATTCGTTTATAAGCACATAATTTAATAAAAAGTTTTTTTATCTTTTAAATACAAGGGTGTGGACAATCATTATATTTATATGCATTTGTTACAGAAGACTTAAATAAAACTTTATTTGAAATAAAAGTGACTCCTAATATTCCAGCCAGATATATTGGAATTGCAACAATTAATAAGACCATACTAAATTATAGTGCAAGAAAGTTAATAGACCTTATGATATCAAAGGATTGATACTTTAATATTTTTATAATTTTTTTCCATAGTATTCAACATCAATTACAGTTCCATCAGGATAAACTTCTCTAGCATCTTTTATATGTTCTTTAAAACCATATTTAAAATATATCTCTTTATTCTTAGTTTCTTCTGGTTCTACTCCAAGGGTTACTTTTTCATATCCTCTATTTTTTAAATTTTCCATCATATATTTGAATAACTTTGAAAAATACCCTTTACCTTGATATTCTGGAATGGTTCTAAATGCTGTTAAGTAAGCAGTTTTTTCATCTACTAAGTTATCTGCATTTTGGACAACAGATGAATGAATAGCCGCGGTACATTCACAGATTATTTTACCATCTAATACTCCATAATATGGAATAATAAAACCATTTTGGAATCTTTCTAAATTTTCTTTTTTCCATATGATCCAATTATTTTTGCCTTTTGTTGCATGATCTATTTCATAATCCCATTTAGTATTCATTTCATCCACTGTTGCTATTTTGCAAACATAATTATCCATTGTTATCACTTCCTAATTAATTATATAACTTTTTTAAGGTTAATTTTGTGCCAAACGTTGTCCAAAACTTGATTGCTAATTAATAATCATTTATATTTTTTTCTGACACGAACTTTAGAATTTCAACAAATTCAATTCAACGTGGAATTTCTGATAAAAAAAGAATGTTAATAATTTATCTATATTAACATCCCGTTTATTGCTTCTTTTTCATTATACATTTTTATTGTTCAATCAGCTTAGTTTCATTCACTTGTTGTTGCAATAGTTCTAAATCTTTAAGACTTTTATTATCTTTTAATGCTTCCATTTGTCTTTTTGCAGAATCGTTTAATCTAATCAATCTTTCTCTTTGAGGGACTTTTTCTTCTATTAATTCTGCATTCGTATTTTGTAAATTATTGAGTATTACTAAATGTAATAAATCAGTATAATCTCGCATATTACCTTTTAAAGCCAATTCCGGGTTTTTATCTCGCCATTCTTTAGCAGTCATTCCAAACAATGCTACATTTAATACATCAGCTTCTTCGGCATATACAAATTGTTTTTGCTTCTCCGTTAATGTTGGAACAATGCATTTTTTAATTGCGTCTGTATGCACCACATAATTAACTTTTGATAAAAGTCTAGTTGCACTCCATTCAAGTTTATATTGATAAGCCTCATTGGCTTTTAATCTTTCGAATTCAGTTATTAAATATAATTTAAATTCTGGAGATAACCAACTTGCAAACTCAAAAGCAATATCTGGATGAGCAAAAGTTCCACTATTGTATCGCCCTTGTTTTGAAATTATACCAATGGCATTTGTGGCTGTAATCCATTTTTTGGGAGTCATAACAAAAGCATTTGTTCCAGATTCATTTTTAAACCCATCGAATTCGATGGAATTAAAATTTTGATTATTTAAATACTCCCATGTTCCTAAAAAATGAATTGTATTTGTATTTCTCATCCAGTTTTGAATGATATAATCAGTTCTTTCTTTGTCTTTATATCTTGCTAAATCGGATAAAGATATATAATTTACATTGCCAACTCGCATTATTCCAATTTTATTTTCTTGCACAATGATTTCAGTTGTTACTGCATCTTTTTTCATTTTAATCCCCCTCATTTTTTATCTCTTTATTATTCGTATAGTTTTCTATTTTTGAAGTCAGTAGACCCTTATAGAATCTACTACCTTCCGTGACAATTTTTGAATTTTTTTCCGCTGCCACACCAGCAAGGTTCGTTTCTTCCTACTTTTTTCTCATTTTTGACTGTTCGATCTGTTTTATCTTTTGAATCATTTGTTTCGCCTTTAATGGTTTGTTTTCTTTCGGTGTTTTGTTCAATGTTTGCTTTAAGTAGGAATTCTGCAATTGTTGCATCTATTCTATTTAATAATTGTTCGAATAAATCATAACCTTCCATGGTATATGCTTGAAGCGGATTTGTTTGCGCATATTGTCTTAAGAAAATTCCTTCTTTTAATCCTTCCATTGCATTTAGGTGTTCTACCCATAATGAATCAATGATACGAAGAGAAATTGCTCTTTCAAATTCTTCAAAATGTGGAGCATCTTTAATTTTTAATTCATAATCTTCATTGACTAGATTTGTTAAGTAATCAATTAATTGTCCTTCATCTTTATCTTTCATTTCTTCTACAGTAATACGACTTGATTTTAAGAAGTTTTTATTTAGATTGCTAGCAATTGTTTCTAAATCGGCATCTGTTAATTTTCCTTCTGTTACATGCTCGGTTACCATATCTTCCATAACATTTCTAAATGTTTCTTTAATGGTATCGTGAATAGATTCATTATCAATGATATTATTTCTTTGTTCATAAATGATTCTTCTTTGTTCATTGACAACGTTATCATAATCTAGTAAGTTTTTACGAGTATCGAAGTTGTTTCCTTCAACTTTCTTTTGAGCAGATTCAATTGATTTTGTTAATGATTTTGAACGAATCGCTTGGTCTCCTACCAAACCTAGAGCCATGACCATGTTTTTCACTTTGTCTGTTCCAAATCTTCTCATTAATTCATCTTCAAAAGACACAAAGAATTGACTTTTTCCTGGGTCTCCTTGACGACCTGAACGACCTCTTAACTGATTATCAATACGACGTGATTCGTGACGTTCTGTACCAATAACACATAGACCGCCTAGTTCTTTTACACCTTCGCCAAGTTTGATATCGGTACCACGACCAGCCATGTTTGTGGCAATGGTAATTGCACCTTTTTCTCCAGCTTTCGCGATAATCTCAGCTTCTCTTGCATGGTTCTTCGCATTTAATACTTCATGTTTTAATCCTTCTTTTTTAAGCATCGCTGATAATTTTTCATTGTTTTCGACTGAAATTGTACCTACTAGAATTGGTTCTCCTGTTTCATGAATAGCTTTGATAGTTTTTACAATTGCTTGATATTTTCCTTCTTCAGTACTATAAACTAAGTCTGGTAAGTCTTCTCTGATTACTGGTTTGTTGGTTGGAATTTGAATAACATACATGTTGTAGATATTTCTAAATTCTTCTTCTTCTGTCTTAGCAGTTCCGGTCATACCAGCAAGTTTGCTATACATTCTAAATAAGTTTTGGAATGTAATGGTTGCCATTGTTTGAGTTTCTTCATTGATTGTTACACGTTCTTTTGCTTCAATTGCTTGATGAAGTCCTTCACTAAATTGACGACCGTACATTAAACGCCCAGTAAATTGGTCTACTATAATGATAGAGCCATTATCTACGACATAGTCTACATCTTTTTTAAATCCATAGTTTGCTTTTAAGGCATTGTTAACATGATGGACTAATGCAGAATTTCCTACATCATAAAGATTATCTAGATGGAATATTTTTTCTAGTTTTTCAGCACCTTTTTCGGTAATAGATACTGTTTTTCTTTTTAAATCCACTGTGTAATCTTCTTCTGATAATGATTTGACAGCAGAGTCAGCATCTAAGTATAAGTTCTTAGAGTTTTGTTTTCCACCAGATATAATTAATGGAGTTCTTGCTTCATCAATTAAGATAGAGTCTACTTCATCGACAATACAGAAGTTTAATGGCCTTTGAACTCTGTCTTCTTTTCTTACAACCATGTTATCTCTTAAGTAGTCAAATCCAATTTCATTATTTGTTGAGTATAAGATATCACAGTTATATGCTTCTTGCTTTTCTTGAGGATTCATTTCTCTTAAGTTTAAACCTACTGTTAAGCCTAAGAATTTGAATACACCACCCATCCATTCTGAGTCACGTTTTGCTAAGAATTCGTTTACGGTTACAATGTGTACTCCTTTTTCATCTAAAGCATTCAAATATGCTGGCATTGTTTCTGTTAAAGTTTTACCTTCACCAGTTTTCATCTCCGCGATGTTACCAAAGTGAATAGCAAGACCACCTAGTATTTGGACATAGTATGGTTTTTCTTTTAAGATACGATAATCAGCTTCTCTTACCACGGCAAAAGCATCAACGATTAAATCGTTTAGAGATTCTCCATTTGCTAGTCTTTCTTTGAATTCATCAGTCTTAGCTTTTAATTCATCATCTGACAAACTCTCCATTTCACTTTCTTTTGCTACAATTTGATTTGCAATTCCTTCAAACCTTTTTAATTCTTTGTATTCTGAATCTATTAATTTTCTAAATAAACCCATGTTCATAACCTCCGTCTTTCAATATTTTAACATAGAATTAAGAAAAAAGGCAAAAAATGTGCGAAAAAATGGGAATTTCTTTGATTTTTGCTTCTTATTTTCTATTCTAAAAATATTTTATCGGTTTCAGATATAACATAGGCATCATCTTTGCATCCTGTTCCATCGATGATTTTGACATTTGGTTTGAGATAAAGAGTTGGGTAAACGTCTCTACTAGAAGCAACAGAAAGATTGTCAATTCCATTAGGAGTTATTGCAAATACTAGATTAGCTCGATCCCCATATGTCACTGATGTTAAAGTCCACTTAGGAGATGATAACCAATCATTTTTTTTACATGCTTCTATCTCTGACCAATAAAACATTGCATTTGTAAGACATCTACCTCTTGGCACTTCGTCATTACCACTTGAAGCATATCGATAATCACTTGGATATATAAGCCCAATGCCATGATATCCTTTGGATGATTTATCCCAAACATTGGTCCTTGTTACATTATCATTACACAACTCACTTGATGAACACGTCTTTAAATTATTGCCTCTTTCAAATGCGTAATAATTATCTACTATACTTGATGTATAATTGGTTCCTGCTGATGAGCCAATATTCCAAATAATATCTTCATCTATCATTTCTTTTGAGTAATTTTTTAAACCATTATCTTGAAAATTACATTCTTTGGTTGAATTATTTGCCTCATAATAACAATTATGTGTATGTGTTGTTCCGTAATCATTGTAATAAAAATCATTTAATAAGGTTTTTAATTTGGCTTGACTCCATTCATTTACTCCAGAGCCACTATTTACATCAGATGATGAACTATCCCAGCTATAGGATCCAATGCTATCGGCTTTTATAATTTTTATGCGTTGTTCTACCTTATTATCACTAGTCATAACGTTTACTAAACCGATAATTCGCCAAGCTTCGTCATTAAAATTAATATAATTTGATGGATCTTCTCCAGCATATCGAAATTCTGTTTCTTTAAAACCGTCATTTTTTATGGTTCCACTTGTATCTTCATGGGTTACTTCATAAAGACCTTCTCCACTTGTGATAGCTTTGATTGGTTTTCCTAAAATAAATGCTCCACTTACAAAATATAAATTACACTTTGTTCTTGAAGTTGTGACTCCCGTTACATAAATTCCATATTCATCTGTTAAAGTAACTTTAATACTATTATCTCTTTCTCCATTTACTCCACAGTAACTTTTTTCTTCATCTAAAACATAATTCTTATTAGGCATTTCTTTTTGAATAATATCTTCGGTTCCATCATTTACATAAAAAGCAAAATAAATATTACCAGGGTCTTGTACAGTACCTTTAATAACATTTTGGCTTGTTTTTACTTCGAATATAGCAAATGTTCGATACAAAATTACTCCGCTTACTAACAAAATACAGACTATTGTAAATATAAGAATTCCTATTCTTTTATGATTTTTTTCTTTAAACTTCTTTAATTTCATTAAAAATCCTTCTTTCTTTTTATAAAACTTCTTAACATTTAATGTTATGTAGTAGGTTTTAAAAAAATCGTATCATTATTTTATAAAGGTGATACAAATGAATTTAAAACAAATTTTTGGAAAAAATGTGAAATATTATAGATTTCAACAAAAACTTACTCAATCTCAGTTATCTGAAAAAATTGGAGTTAGTGATGTCCACATCTCTAGAATAGAAACAGGTGCTTGTGGAACTGAGTTTGAAATCATTGAAAAACTATGTACTGTACTCAATATTCAACCTTTCCAATTGTTTGTTGAACCTAATACACAGAGTTTACCAAGAAGAGTAGATATGAATTAACTCTACTCTAAATTTATTATAGCATTCCTTAACATTTAATGTAAATAATTTCTTATGAGATAGCAAAAATATTTTAAAAAAACAAGTAGAATTTTTTGTTTCTACTTGAATAAATCTTCGATAATGTGAACTAGTTCTTCATTTCCTTCTTTATTTAAATGAATTTTATCAGCAAGGAAATCTTCCTGTTGTAAGTGTTCACTTAAGTTTATGGTTTTTACATCTTCTGTTTCTAATACACTCAAATCTTCTGTGGATAAGAGGTATACTTTGTGACTATTACATAACTTTATTAAACTTTCATATTCTTCTGCTGTTAAAGTTAAAGATGAATCAATGGCTAGCACAACATTATAATTTAATGTTTCTTCTTCTATCATTTGTTCAATACTTTGTTTTAATGCTTCATAAGTGGTTTCTTTTTCAATGACAAATTTGGCATTTGGAAAACTATTTTCTAATTCTTCATAGGCATTTAAGAGAAGATCGTTTCCTAAGAAGGTTATCTTTTTCTTAAGTTCAGCTTCATGCTGTTCGATAATACCATTTGTTTGTTTTCTGTATTCCGCGGCATAAACATCGTATATGGCATCGTAAATTGTTTTTGTGTATGCAGTGATACCTGCACTGGTTAAGTGAACTCCATCTGATATAAAATACTCTGGATGATTTTTGGAAGCATTGTTCCAATCTACAATATGTAAGTTTGAATAACGTTCAGCTAAACTTTTTAGTTTTTCATTCACATGAAGTGTTGCATTCATGCTATCTGTGATGTTTAACCAGTAAATTTCTTTTCCTTTTAATGTTTCTAAGATTTCTACCTTACATTCTTCTGAGCAATCGCCATTCACACCAAGATTTAGTATAACTGGATTTCCTAAATGGTTCTCGGCAATTAAATCTTTTAATATATCATTTACCACCCAAGCTGTTCTTGAAATGGCTGCATCAAAGTAACTATTTAGGAACTGTTTATATAAACTATTTACTGCCCCTAGCATGACAGAGTCACCAATGCCAACGATAGGAAGATTTTTTACAACTTCAGCTATTTTCTTTTCCCCATCTTCAATACTACTTAATGTGGATAACCAGTCGTTTTGTTCTTGTTTTAGTTTTTCAACGTATTCGGCTTGTTTTGCTTCGACCATTTTTTCATTTTGAGCAAGTTCTTCTTCTAAAGCACGCATTTCTTCGGTATGATCTTCAGTGATGATGTAGAGATATCCTCCATAGCAAGTGATAGGAAGTAAGGCGACACATAAAAGAATTTTTAGATATAACCATTTCTTTGTTTTGAAGTTTAAAGCAAAATGAAGTAGAAGTGAAATAACTAGGGTAAGGGCTATAATAGATGTTAGTTTTATGGTACTTTCTAGTTCGATGTATTCAAAGAGAAAAATGATTGGATATTGGACTAGATAAATTTCGAAACTTGCATTGGCTAAATATTTTATACTTTTACTAAACCAGTTTGTTTTTTCACTTGCAAACGTTGTTCCATAGTCAAGCATTCTACAAGTGACAAGCGTGACTAGTATCATAAGGATTGGCATGGATAGTCCTGGTATTTCAAATAAAAATAGGGAAGTGAGTGCGATAAAATAGATGGTAAATACAGAATAAATGAATGGCTTTTTCTTTAAAGATTTAGGAATTAAAGTCTTGAAGTTTGTATGAACAAAACCAAGGCATACACCAAAGATAAGAGAAAACATTCTAGAAAATGTATCATAATAAGTAAACATTGTGTTGCCATTCCCACTAATTAAATAAAAGTAAAGGGTCGAAAATATGGCTAGTAAGAATGTAAGAATGCACGGTACACTTTTGTGAATCTTCTCACCAAGTTTCTTGAATGCGACAAACAAAATCGGAAAAACTAAATCAAATTGAAGTAAGATGGCTATATACCAAAAGTGCATGAATGGACTTGATATGTGTCTTGCAAAATAATCAAGATTTACGCTGAGTTGCCAAAAATTATTGTATCCTAAAAGAACACTTGTTGTTTCTGGTTTCAAATTTAGCCAGTTGATGATTGGAAAGAACGATACGACTGAAATAGAAATTAATACGACTATGAGTAAAGGAATATAGAGTTTTAAAAATCTTTCTTTATAATATTTTAAGATAGAAAAATTCTCTTTTTTCATACATGATACAACTGATAAATATCCACTTAAAACAAAAAATGTACAAACGGCAAGATATCCCATTGGTAAAATATTTAGGTGATATAGTAAAACGGATATACATGCAAGAATTCTTATTAAATCTAAACTTTTGTAATACTTCTTCATAACTAACCTCTTTTTTTATCTCTTTCATTTTATCATATATTTTATGTTTATGTGAAAAAAGATATCAAGTTTTTTTCTAAAAATTTTGTCGAAAAATAGGAAGTTTTGATATCTTTTGTCGAATTGCTTGAAAACTTGCTTTTTTAGGATAGAATAGACATCACTTTCTTAAAAACAGGAGGTGAATGTCTTGGCCCAGAAAGCAAAAGATGAAGACAAAATGTATTTACGAGATGATATTGCCACGATGATTTTAGGTGATCCAAATCATAAAGATTATGTAGCAAGTATCATTGCTCTTACCATTGGTCTTGATAAAGAGTATGTCATGGAAAACTTAGAATACTATGATGGAAAACTTTTTGAAAACATTAAACAAAAGCATTCAGAAGCGGATAGTATTTTTGAAATTCCAGATGGTTATATCAACATTGAAGTCAACTATAATAGTTACAAAGAAGGAAAAATTAAAAATACGGTTTATGTTTTACATTTAGTGATTCGTCAAACAAAACCTAATGAACCTTACAAAAATATTAAAAAGGTTTGGCAAATTAATCTCAACAATTTTGATTA
>CANPXO010000051.1 GCA_947586205.1 uncultured Bacilli bacterium | reverse complement strand
AGAAGAAGATTTTATTCGTGCCATATCCATCGCCTCTCTATAATTACATTATATCATAGGTACGAAAGGTACGCAAGGAAAAAGTAAATAAAAAATCAAGTATTTATAGTACTTGAATAAACATTTTTTGTTTACAACTGACAAAGACAGGTGTTTTTCCTTTACAAAGAAATAGAAAGAATGATACAATTAATTAGAAAATAGGTGGTAAACATGGGTGTATTTGGTTTAATTCTTGCTATCATTGGTATTGTTGCTTTTCTAGCTTTAATTTATGTAGTCATTTACAATAAAATTCAATTTAGTATCACGAAAATCGAACATGTTGAAGGTTTAATTGATGAAGATTTACGAAGTAAGTTTGATATTGTAAAAAGAGCTGATGATGCAATAAAAAGTTTACTCAAATCAAACAAAGATTATTTAAAAGATTATTGTAAATTAAAAGATGAAAAAATAAGTAACTTTGAACTAGAACGAAAATTAAAAGAAGCTGAAAATTTAATTTATAATTTATATAATGACCACACAGAACTAAATAAAAATGAGAATATGCTAGAAATTAAAAAAAGTTTTAAAGAAGTGAATGAGAAACTAACAGCAGGTATTTCTTATTATAATAAACAAACCAATTTATTAAATTCTTATATTCGTAAATTTCCAAACAATTTAATTGCTAAAATTCATCACATATCAACCAAACCATTCTTTGATGGCAAAGATATGACAGATGATGATATCTTTGATTTTAAATTATAAAAAGTCACATGATGTGATTTTTTTTATTTTTTCTGCATAATACTTTTAGGATATGCTTTTCTTTCATCTGTTAAATAAACTAAGTAATCAATCGAAGTATTATAGAATGTTGCAAGTGTAATAATTTTTTCTAAAGGAATTGAATTTTCTCCTGTTTCATATCTACAATACTGAGCTTGAGTTACTTTTAAAAGTTTAGCAATATCTTTTTGTTTATAGTCTCTATCCTCTCTTATTTCCCTTATTCTATCAATGTTCATAACGTCACCTCATCATCATTTTAATTTTAGCTTATATACGTTTTTCGTATTGACTTTTATACGTGTGGCGTATATAATAAATTTAAAATACGCGATACGTATATAAGGAGACTTCAGTATGAAATTAAAAAGGTTTAAAGAAAGAGATCATAAAAGAACGGGAATAATGATATTCACAATAGTCTGTATTTTATTAGTTTCTTCTGTAATACTATATAGAACATTTGCTATATTTGAAGTGAAAACAAATCAAAATGTGATTAAAGGCACTGTACAAGACCCTGGTAATATTTATTTTGCTTTTTATGTGGATAACAATATTCAAAAAGAGATGCCTCAGAAAGGGAGTGGATACATCTTAGATGAAGAAGCAAGTTATTGTGGAGTTACTGGAGAAAATGATCACGATATAAAAATATCATTAACAGAAGATTATACGGTACAAGTGAGTGGAATGACTTCTTCTAGAACGAAATGCAATTTATATTTTGTGAGTGGGGCTTTTATTTTAGGAAAACCAATCAATGCTGTAACAAGTGGTGATGGACTATATGAAGTAACACATGAAGATATAAACGGAACTATAAATGATACTGGTTTTAAAGAAACAGAATTTCGATATGCAGGTAATAATCCAAACAATTATGTAACATTTAATGATGAGAAATGGAGAATTATTGGACTGGTAAATGTCATGACAAGTGATAATACAGTAGAACAAAGAGTCAAGATTACTAGAAGTGAAAGTATAGGAAAATTACCATGGGACAGTAATAATTCAAGTGATTGGACAAAAGCAAGTTTACAAGAATTATTAAATTCTGGAAATTACTATACTAGAACAGACAGTTACTCTCAAACTGGTTTAACTGAAAGTGCTAAACCAATGATAGAAAAAGTAACTTGGAATATTGGTGGGATTCATGGCTATAGTAGTCTTGCTAATGGACTTGTCATTCATATTTACAATATGGAAAGGACTAATACTGTAAAACAGGGAAATCCACATTTATGGAATGGAGAAGTAGCTCTCATATACCCTAGTGATTATGGATATGCGACAAGTGGTGGTGAAAATAAAACTAGAAATGATTGTATGAAGCAAGATATTTATCATTGGATAAACCAAGGATTTGAGGAATGTTATCGTAAAAACTGGCTTTATCACCAAGATATTACCCCATGGACTCTTTCTCATGTTATTGGTGGTGCAGTAAGTCAAGCCATTCGCATTTTTACTGATGGCGGGATCAAAGCAAGTAGTAATATTACTCAAGCCCAAGATGTTTTTCCTACTCTTTATTTAAAAACTAATGTAAAAATTAAAAACGATGGGAATGATGGTAGTGATCTTCGTCCTTATCAATTAACTTTATTAGAAGCATAAAAAAATTGGCTCATCACCAATTTTTTTATTAAGCAAGTTCGACTTCAGCGCCAGCTTCTTCAAGTTGAGCTTTAATTTGATTAGCTTCTTCAGCAGGAACGTTTTCTTTCACATTTCCACCATTATCAGCTAAAGCTTTAGCTTCAACTAATCCTAATCCTGTAATTTCTTTTAATAATTTAATTACAGAAATTTTGTTTCCTCCAGCACTTTTTAATACTACAGTTTTGTTTACATCAGCTTCTTCAGCAGCACCTGCTACAGGAGCAGCTGCAACAGCAACAGCACTTGGGTCTACCCCAAATTCTTCTTTCATCATGTCAACTAATTCTTTAAGTTCTAACATTGTTTTTTCTTTTAAAGCTTCAATAATATCTTTGTTTTCAATTTTAGCCATTCTAATCATTCCTTTCTAATTTTCTTTACTCTCTGCAAGTAAATTTACCGCAATAGAGAAGTTACGCATGTGTTCCATAAGTCCACCAGCAAACATAGTAAGTAAGCCGTCTCTTGATGGAATTGTTGCATATTCTTTAATTGTAGCTAAATCAGCTACTGAACCACTAATGATACCAACTCTAATTTCCATTTTCTCATGGTCTTTTGCAAATTCTGATAAAACTTTAATAGGTTCTAATAAATTCTTACCAAAACAAATTGCATTCGGTCCTTCTAAGAAACCATCAAAACTCAAGTTTAAATCATCTAAGGCTCTTTTTAGTAATGTGTTTTTGTAAACTTTTACTGTAGCATCTGTTTCTCTAAGTTTGCATCTTAACTCACTAAGCTCAGCAACTGTTAAACCTTGATATTGAAATAATATTACAGATTCACTATCTTTAATACTATTTGTAATCTCGTCAACAACTGCTTTCTTCATGTCAAGAATTTTTGTGCTAGCCATAATGTCCTCCTTTGCTTAATTTATAGAAAAAGCTCGAAACCGATTTACGGACGAGCTTATTTTATAAAAATAGATCCACGTCCCTCGGCAAGATTATTAAGGATAAACCCCTTGCTGTCTTCGGTAATTTCGCTTTTTTCTAACACTTATTATATACGACCTAGAACTAAATGTCAAAAGTATTTTGATCTATTTTAATTCCAGGACCCATTGTACTTGAAATTGTAATCGAATTAATGAATTTACCTTTTACTGAACTAGGTTTCATTTTTGCAATAGATGTAACTACATATTCCAAGTTTTCTTTTAATGCTTTTGCATCAAAAGATGCTTTTCCAAGTATTCCATGGATATTTCCAAAAGAATCTGTTCTAAATTCAACCATACCTTTATTGATATCTTCAATTGCTTTTGCAGGGTTTGGAGTCACGGTATTTGTTTTAGGGTTTGGCATTAAACCTTTAGGTCCTAAAAGTTTACCAATTTTTCCTAACTCAGGCATCATATCTGGAGTAGCCACGATGACATCAAAATCAAACCAGTTTTCTTTTTGAATTTTTTCAATCATATCTGTATCTCCAACATATTCAGCACCAGCTTTTTTAGCTTCTTCTGCTTGAGCACCTTTTGCAATAACTAGTATACGTTTAGACTTTCCTGTACCATTTGGTAAAACGAAAGAACCACGTAACTGTTGGTCAGCTTTTTTAGGGTCAACATTTAACTTCATTGCAAAATCAATTGTACTATCAAATTTCGTAGTAGCTGTTTTTTTCACTAATTCAACAGCTTCTTGTGCGCTATAAAGTTTGTTTTCAACAAGCTTACAAGCTTCCACATATTTACGACCTTTTTTCATCAATTTCCCTCCTAACTGTGGTTTATTAGCGGACTAATCAAAAATATATTATTCTTCTGTCTTTTCTTCTTCAGTTTGTTCCTTACCAATAACTTCAACTTCAGCACTCGTATTCTCTTTTGCTTCAGCTTCCATCTCAGCAAGTTCTGCTTCACGTTCTGCTCTTTCAGCTTCTTCTTTTTGAGCTTCTTTTGCTTGTTCAGCAAGTTCAGCATCATTTACACCTTTAATTGCAATACCCATATTACGAGCAGTACCTTCAATAATATTCATTGCACCCTCTACAGTATATGCATTTAAATCTGGTAACTTCGTTTCAGCGATAGAACGTAAATCTTCTTTTGAAATTGTTGCAACAAGCTCATTTGCACCTTTTTTGCTACCTTTTTGAATCTTAGCTACTTTTTTAAGTAAGAATGCAGCAGGTGGAGTTTTTAATACAAAATCAAAAGAACGGTCATCATAGATAGTAATTTCACATGGAATCACATCTCCCATTTTGTCTCTAGTTGCTTCATTAAACTTTTGACAAAAATCTTGAATATTAATTCCAGCAGGTCCTAAAACAGTACCAACTGGAGGTGCAGGATTTGCTTTTCCAGCTTCAATTTGTAATCCAATTTTCTTAACGACTTCTTTTGCCACGAAAATCCTCTCCTTTCTTTTGAGTTATTTCATGTTAGTGGTCTAGGGCGAGTCCGCATATATCCCTCCCACTCGAGTAAGATATTACCATAAATAAAGAGAAAATACAAGGATTTTCTCTAATTCATTATATACAAATGATATAAAATGATGAAGCATAGGTTTAATCATACTAAATTTTTGATTTAAAAAAATTCAAACAGTCACTCTCTCGATGTTGAGATTTACATTTTTTAATGTAACTCTCTAGTTTTATTATTAGAAACATACTCTAAAAATTTATCAAAATCAATATTCATCGTTCCATTCTCATGTACCATAATTATATTTTGCTCTTTTAATACAGAGAAATATTCTCCTCCAATAATAGAACGTTCTGTTGGTTTATTAGTCGCGGTATCATAAAAAATCGTTTTATTTCCATCTTCTACAACATAAGCTGTACCATAGTGCTTTTCATTGTTTTCTTCATAGGCATAAACATATAAGTTTTCATAATTATCATTATTTTGTGACAAATGATTATTATCCTTAATACTATCTTTAGCAGATATATTAAAATAAGCAAACCATTTTTCATAATCAAGCTCAAGAGAAAATTGATTCTGATCTACTTTTTCAAAATTCACAATACTCTGATTTTTTAAAACAGTTAAAAACTCACCATACAAAACATCACTCTCATTAATCAAACTAAAATCCGGAAATTTATAATATTTCACTTTATCAAACTTATCTTTTATAGCATAGCAAATTTTAATTTCATGATTTGCTGAGTAATAAACAAACAAATCAGATTCCATATTTTGACCATCATTTTGTTGTTCTTTATTCTTTTCAGAAATATATTCTAAGAATCTATCAAAATCAATATAGATAGTTCCATTTTCTTTTATCATAATTATATTTTGCTCTTTTAATACAGAAAAATATTCTCCTCCAATAATAGAACGTTCTATTGGTTTGTTAGTAGTTTTATCATAAAAAATTGTTTCATTTCCTTCTTCTACAGCATAAGCTGTACCATAGTGCTTTTCATTGTTTTCTTCATAGGCATAAACATATAAGTTTTCATAATTATCTTGACTATTATGTGATAAATTATTGTTATCTTTAATACTATCTTTAGAAGATGTATTAAAATATGCATCCCATTTATCATAATTAATTTCAAGTGAAACTTCATTTTGATTTATCTTATCAAGATTAGCAGAAACAATACCCTGATTTTTTAAAACAGTTAAAAACTCACCGTATAAAACTTCACTCTCATTAATCAAGCTAAAACCTGGAATTTTATAATATTTCATTTTATCAAATTGATCTTTTTCAGCATAACAAAGTTTAATTTCATGATTTACGGAGTAATAAACAAATAAATTTGATTCAAAATCTTGAACATCATTTTGTTCTTCTTTATTATCGTTATGATCTACTGACTCATCTTTAGTTTCAGAATTACATAAATTTATAGCTTCATCATAAGTATTAATATTAGTATCATATCCATTTTCTTTCAAAATATCTGTTACATAACTAATACAATTGTCCAGCAATTCAGATTGGCTTGAATTAAACATTGACATAGATGCAAAAGAGTGATTAGAAATATTTTGTTCAATCGATGTATTCAAAAAATCTACTGCTGTTTTGTATACATCTTCAATAGGTTCGTTATTTTTGATGGCTTCATTCGTTAAAGTTTCTAAGAAAATTTTATATACGCTTTCTCTCATATTAGTTTCTAAAACTATATTAGAATCATCCAGTATCGTTTCACAATAAACATCCATGGTTTGTAATAAATAAAGCGGATCATCTATACCTTTTGCTTTTAACAACTCGATGGTTTTAATGATTCCATCTTCAGACATGCTCGTATATGTACTATCAATAAAGTCACAAATAAGCTGCGATAAATCATCCAGTTGATAATATCCAATACTTTCAAAATCATATTGTGGATAATACTTTAAAGCCGTTAAATCCGTCAATCCTTCGCGTAAACCACCGCCAATATAAGAAATCGAATAATTTAAATCTTCATCAAGATCAATTAAAATTAAAGACGTACGTTTATGTATATCGTTTCCATCCACCATAATATATGCGTTATCCCATAAATGAGATAATTCATGCATAAAAGCACTTTTAACAGAACTTTTAACGTAACTAGTATTATCACTGGGAACATAAATGGCATATTCCTTAGCAGAAAAATAAGCAAATGTGTTTTGGCCCTGTTTACTGTGTATTTCGTCTAAAGACTCCGATATAATTCTTAAGTTACTCAAATTATAATAAAATATGCTTAAATCTCTGTTTGGATCTTTTTCTTCAACTACATTTAAATATTCACTAATCCAAGTTTTAAAAGAAGTCGGAATATTTTCATTTTGTTCTAAAGCCTTTTTTAAATCCTTAAAAGTCGGATTTTTTTCTTTTAAATATTCTTTAAATTCTTTATTAGAATATATATATTTTGTATGATCATTAAAATTTTCCTTAACATAAATATACTCATCATCAATAACATCACAATTACAACCATTAGCTTTTAGTATTTTAAGTTTATCTTGCACTTCTTTTGAAAAATCATCATATTCATTTTCTTCAGTTTCATAGGTAATTAAATCTGTTTCATTGTCACCTTTTTTATTATTTTTGCAACCTGTTAGTAGCCCTAACATTAATAATAATACAGTAACTTTAATTAAAACTTTTTTCCCATCTTTATTAAAAGAAAATACCTTAGGTTCAAACATAAGTTCTTCACGAAAATGACTCTGACTACTTCTCATTATACTTATATCTTTTATATTATATATTGAATTAAGCTTTAAAAAAACTTCTAAACTTGGATATTGGTAAGTATTATCTTTAAGTATTTCCAAAAAACTAAATTGATGATTTTTGTTTGAAAATATTGCATATCTTTTATTTTGATATAAAATTTTTGCAATTAATATGTGCTTTTCCATCGCTTTCATTTCACCTCAAATTTCACTTATACTGTCATTTTACATAAAAATAGACCCTTTTTCAAGTAGTCTATTTATCTCACAATACATTTTTTACCACAGAATATTACTACATATTCTTTTATATTCTGTATTTTATCTAACTTTAATTCTTGATAATACTCTGTTTCTTTTATTTTAAGTCCATCAAATAAATGTTTATTTTCGGACTTTTTATCAATATCAAAGAAATTTTCTAACATGGATGTAACCAAACTTTTTCCAAATCTTCTTGGTCTAGGAAATAAAACCACTTTTTTTTCTTCGGATAATATCAGCTATTGCCATAGTTTTATCTACATAATAACAATCAATTAATTTTTTAAAATCATCTGTTCCTGTAGCTATTTCTTTCATGAGTATTCCTCTTTTCTTATACTTATTTTTAAATATTATTTTATAATATAAGAAGAAGTAAGATACCAAATTATATTTAAATATTTTATTTGTATATATTTATTCTATTCATTTCTATCTTCTGAAATATGACATGTTTTAAGTTTATATTATATTATAGATATATTAAGTTGATAATAATTGATATGGTGACCCACTTTTTCCGTTTCCACCAGAAATTTTCACAGAGGAAGAAAGATAAAGGGTTGGATAAACATCGTTGGGGGAGCTAACATTGTAACGGGTGCTAACATACCCAGTTGAGTCTACAAGAAACGCAGCGTAATAGTTAGCCGAATCTGGTAACAATGTCCACATACTCTCATTCGTTGGTTTTAACCAATCATTTCCTGCGCAATATGTTTGATAAGGGCTACTATCCCAGTTAAATAACGCTTGATTAAAACACCCAGTTCTTCCTGTAGACCATCCACTTGTTGCATAAGCATAATCAGATGGATAAGGAAGTGCTATACTTTGTTTTTTTGGATTCCATTCTGTTGGTCTCCCACTGGATACTATTGTTCCTCTTTCTCTTTCATAAAACGTACTTACTACTATATCTGTATAATTACTATTTCCTCCTCCTATATTCCATATAATATCTTTTGCTATCATTCCTTTTGCAGTTTCATTCAAAGTTGTTGTATAATATGTTCCTTCGTTTAATTCTTTCATTAAACTTGCAGTAGTCCAACTATTTGAATTACTAGAATCCCATACTGTACGTCCTATACTATCTTTATGTATGATTTTTATCCTTTGTTGAACTCCACTTGTTGTTTTCACATTCACAAGTCCTATGATTCGCCAACCTGCTATTTCATTATTAAATGTAATATAATTATCTGGATTTACTCCTGCATATCTTAATTCTGTTTGTTTCCAACCATCGAAATCACTTGTTAATATTCCGTAATCACTTGTTAATTCATCATGTGAAACTTCATATAACCCGTCTCCACTTGTTGTAGTTTTTATATTTCCTAAGGTTTCAGCTACTGTTGGATATGGTATAGTAACTGGTCCACTTTTAACACTTCTTGTATTCCCTGCATTATCTTTCAAAGTTACTGTTACTGTATAACTTTGCCCTCTTACTAATCCTGTAAATGTGTCTGTATTCACTGCTGAGGTTTGAGTTGCATTATTAGATAACTTCCATGAATAACTTCCTGCTGCAGTAGATACCCCACTTAAACTATCATTTGGACTATTGGCTGTAAAAATGATACTTGTTCCACTCACTCTTCCTGTGACATTTGTTATGGTTGGTGCTGTAATATCTACATTATAACTAGGAGAACATCCCTCACTTGTCTTTTCTACTCCATCTGTTACTTTAACACATACTTTTGAGTTTCTTCCTTCTAATAAGGTTACTGTTCCTTTTCGACTTGTATCTCCATTTGTTCCATCTAAATTCAGATTTGTATAATTGTTACACGTATCACTCGTTGTTGTACATGTTTCTACTTTGGCTACTCCACTTTGACTATCTGTTGCTGTAATTGTAATAGTTGGTTTAGTTCCCTTATACCATCCATTATCTCCATTTGCTGTATTTGGACTTATTGCAAAATTTTGACTTGGTGTTCCATCATCTACTTTATTGACTGTGACAGGTTGACTACTTACATTCCCTGCTTGATCTTTTACATAGAAATAATATGTTGTATTACTATTTGCTGTTCCTGTATAAGTTTGAGAATCTGTTGGATAATTCTCTACTGGAATCCATTCTGAAGTTGGTGTAGTACTACTTGTACTAAAATAGTATCCTGCTATTCCACTTATTGTATCTTCTACATTGGCTGTTAATGTATTACTTGCACCCCATGTATCTTGAGCTTTTAAAGAAGAAATAGTTGGTCCTGTTGTATCTATTTTTACTGTTGTCTCTCCTATAGTACTTACATTTCCTAATTTATCTTCTGCTTTAATATAAATCGTTTGTTC
>CANPXO010000050.1 GCA_947586205.1 uncultured Bacilli bacterium | reverse complement strand
GCTTGAGGAAGGAAAATTGTTTTGACATTTCGATTATATGCTCCAATTACTTTTTCTTTAATTCCACTTACTGGCAGTACTTCACCTCGTAAAGACATTTCTCCACTCATTGCTACCGAAGTTGGAATTTTCTTTTTCTTGAGCAAACTTATGAGAGACGTTGTAATCGCGACACCAGCACTTGGTCCATCTTTTAATGTTGCACCTTCTAATGCATGAATATGAATATCTGATTGTTCAAATACATCTATATCAATTTGGAATTCCTTGGCATTTACTTTTAAGAAACTTAAAACCACATCCATCGATTCTTTCATCACTTCTCCTAAATGTCCTGTAAAATGATACTCTCCTTTTCCTTTAAAAATCGCGGTTTCAATCGGAAGAACCGTTCCTCCTAGTCCTGTCACAGCAAGTCCTTTTACTAAACCATATGTTTCTACTTTTGGTTCAGTATCAGATACAACTATCTTTTCTTCTAATAATTTATTAATATCTTTGATATCCAAAACTTCTTTTAAATTTTCTTTGTTTCTAGTACTTAACAAAATTGATTTTCGATAAACTTCTTCTAATTTTCTTCTTAAATCACGAACCCCAGCCTCATCTGTATAATTTAAAATAATATATTTTAAAACTTCATCTTCTATTTGGAGTTCTTTTCCTTCTATATGAAAATCTTCACGAAGAAATGGTAAAATATAATTTTGAGCTAAAGCTACTTTATCTAAAATACTATAACTTGATATTTCAATGACTTCTAAACGATCTCTTAACTCCATTGGTATATCTTCCAAATGATTGGCCGTGAGTAAAAATAGAACATGACTTAAATCAAAAGGTTCTTCTAAATATTGATCTACAAAAGAATGATTCAAATTAGGGTCTAAAATATCTAATAACACACTTGCTGGATCCCCTTTATAATCTTTCACCATTTTATCTACTTCATCAATTAAAATTAATGGATTTTTAGAACCACACTTTTGTAAAGCCGTCACAATCCGTCCTGGTGAGCTTCCTAAATAAGTTCTTCGGTGTCCTACAAGTTCAGCCGAATCGTTTAAACCTCCTACACTAATTTTGTAAAAATTTCGATGAAGTGCTTCAGCAATAGAAAATGCTATGGTACTTTTTCCAACACCAGGTGGACCGACTAAGCAAATGATAGGTGCTTGTAAAAATGGATTTCTACTCTTCATCGCTGCATATTCTAAAATTCTTTCTTTCACATTTTTTAAACCAAAGTGTGATTTATTGAGCGTTTTTTCAATACTTTTTAAATCTTCACATTCAACAGTTTCATCATTCCAAGGTAAGGAAAAGATTAAATCTAAGTAATTTCGAACAAAGGAGATATCTGGACTGGATTCCGTTAACATTTCATATTTTTTAATTTCTTTTTCAATTTTTTTTCGAGTCGAATTAAGAATATCTAATTGTCCTAGTAATTCTGTGTATTCCTCTATTTCACTTTTTCTTTGATCCTCTTCTCCTAATTCTTTTTGAATTTCTTTCATCTTTGAACGAAGATAAAAATTTTTTTCATTTTCGGTTAAACCTTGTTCTATTTTCGAATGAATCTCTTTATCCAATTTCACAAGATTTAACTGGATGACTAATTCATCGATTAACTTTTGAGTTCGTTTTAGAACACTTTTTTCTTCTAAAAACTCTTGTTTTTTCTCTTTTGTAATCGGTAAAAGCCCCATAAGATAATCCACATATTCTTCAAAAGTATAAGTACAACGCTCATTTTCTTTGTCATTAGAAACAGGCACATATTTAGAATATTGATTAAAAAGGCGGTTCATCTCTTTTTGATAAGAAAGTTTTTGATCTTCTGCAATATCTTCACTTTTTAAAGAAAGATAATGACATTCTAAAATGGAAGAATCTACTTGAGAACGAATATATTCTTGAATCTTGATTCTTTTCATTCCTTCTAAAGTCACCCGAATATGTTCTTCATCTAATGGAATTTGTTTTACGATTTTTACTGTGACCGCGACAAGAGGTAAATCTTCAATATCTGGTTTTTCTTCTAATTGATTTTGGGGAGAAACAATAATCAATTCTCCATTGTATTTTTGTGTACTTTCCTTTAATATTTCTAAGGAAATCGATGAAGTAATCTCTAATTTTTGCGTTTGTTTCGGAAGGATTGTGAATTCTTTTAAGATGAGTACAGGTAATGTTTTTGCCATAGAATCCCTCCTTCGCAATTGTTTTTTATTATAGAGGTGAAACGTCCTTTTGTAAAGACTTTTTTACAAAAAATTGACATCAATTTTGAGAAAAAAAGGACTTCTTTTTAGATACCAAGAAAAAAACCTAGATTTCTCTAGATTAATTGTTTTCTTGTAAGAATTTTAAAGTTTTTCTCATTTTAGAATCGTATTTTAAAACTTCTATACTTCCATAAGCATTTAGTAATTCTTCTTTGGAAATTCCATAATTCTTAGCCATTTCTTCGGCATCTTTCTGAGCTTCTTCATCAGTCACATCAATGCTCTCTGCTTCAGCAACGCCTTCTAATAGATAACGTGCTTTAATTCTTTTAATAGCTTCTGGTTCCATATTCTTGTGCATATCTTCTTCGGTTGTTCCTGTAAACTGATAATATTGTTCTAATTTTAAACCTTGCATCTTTAATTGTTCTTCAAATTGATGTATCATACGATGAATCTCATCATGGATAATCTCATCAGGAATTTCAACTTTCATAGTCTCTGTTGCTTTAGCAATCACTTGATCTAAAAATTCATCATCTAATTCTTTTTGTTTTTGATCTTCTAAAACTTTTTTAATTTCATCTCGAAGCTCTTTTTCATTCGTTACTTTATCATAACCTAAATCTTCAAAGAAGTCTTCATCAATTTCTGGTAAAATTCTTGTTTTAATTTCATTTAAAGTTACATGAAAGACTACATCTTTCCCAGCAACTTCAGGATCATACTCAGTTGGGAATTTTAAATTCAAATCTCTTGTTTCTCCACTTTTCATTCCGACAAGACCTTCTTCAAACCCAGGAATAAAAGTATTGGAACCAATTTCTAATGGATAATTTTCTCCACAAGCTTTGTCAAAAATTTGTCCATCAATTTCTCCTTTGAAATCAATGACAGCCGTATCCCCATTTTCTACTTCTCCGTCTTCTTTTTCACGAATTTCAGCAAAATTTTCTCTTAAATGCTCAATTTCATGTTCAATTTCTTCCTCTGTTACTTCTACTTTACCTTTTTTAATTTTTAAATTTTTATATTCTCCTAATTTGACATCAGGTTTGCCAATAAACGTAAAATCAATAGTCACAGAATCACGGTCAATATGAGGAATATCGATCGTTGGTTGTACTTGAGGTTCTACCGTTTTCTTTTCAAATGCTTCTTTATACGCATCATTTAGTACTTCATCTACAGCATCTTGATATAAAGATTCGATTCCAAATTTTTGAATATACATTTCTTTTGGAACCATTCCTTTACGAAAACCATCAACAGGTCTTTTCTTGACATTCTTTTTAAAAGATTTATCTAATGCTTTTTCCCATTTTTCTCCTTCAACTTTAATTGTTATTTTTTCTGTATTTTTTGCCACAAAAAACACTTCCTTTCGTACGTAGATATATTATACTTTAGAATACTTCATTTTGCAAACATTTTTTGAAAGCATCTCTACTTATTTTTAGATTGAATTAAAGTCACTGCGATTAAAATAAAGACGACGACAATTAACCCAATAATAATGAAATTGACACTTTTGGGATTATTCACTGCGTCATTCACAATAGCCGCGGTTAAAAAGTAATCAGAACAGTGTTCAATTTGAAATTCTACATAACCATTTTTCACTTCAACATCACGAGTGATATATTCAATCGTATCATTTTCTGGATTGTAATAATAAAGATATAAATGTTCTCCATTTTTAAATCTATCAGACACATTAATCTTTACTGTTGTTTTTAAAGGTAATGCCCCATGATAATCAAAAGAAATAATTAATTTTTTTTGATTTACTTTTTCTTTGATCTCTGAAGCACCTATGCCTGTTCCATCTAAGGAAAGTCTTAAATCTTCGGTAATTCTTAAACTATCTTCGACGGAAATATTTTTACTTTTATCTTTTTCGAATTGCCAAGAATATGTTAAATCTCTTTCATAATCTTCAATTTCATAGTAATAATAATCTTTCGTTTCTCTTTTTGTAATTTTTGTTTTCTCGATGCCTGCAATAACCTCTTCTTGCACTGGTTTCTGTTGAGGATAAAATGCTATAGAATGATAAGTAAGAAAAGAAGTCACACCAATCAGTGTGAAAACAAAAATAAATGAAATCCAAATAATATTTATTTTCTGTTTCATACAAGTACTTCCTTTCTTTTTATTCTTTTTTAAACTAAACTCCCAATAATAATATGGTTAAAGGGATTAAATGATATGCAAACTTCACAATCATCACAAATATGATATTTCTTTCATTTTTAATATAAATGGTTCCAAAAACTAAGGCTGGAATAAAGTAACCTAAGATTTGCATGATGGAAATATCGGATATCGTAAAAACAAAATTCATGGCCGTATAAATCATAGAGCTTCCAAGAATGTACAACCATTTATTTTCGATGACATCCCCTAGAGACTCCCTAAACAAGATTTCCTCGGCAATCACCCCAAAAATCATGGTTTTAAAAATAGCATAATATAAAGGCATATTTTGAATGGATGTTGTATTTTGATCGACAATATTTCCACTGTGGAAAAGTTCACCTATTAAAGATAAAGCAAAATTGGCAAGAATAATCGATAAAAATCCCAAAAGAACAATTTTTAATTTTTGAACCATGGTGCTATCTTTTTTAAACTTTACCCAATCCTTTTCTAAATTTTTATGATATAAACCTAAAATTAAAATTAAAAACAAAATATCTAAAAAGAGTAATACAACATGAATGGGAAGAAATGGAACAAGATTACCTAACAAACTTCCATACTGCATATAAATAAAATAAATCAAATAGACTATGACAGCTTTTAATAAAACTTCATTCTTTTTCATTCAAAACCACTTACCTTCTATCTAAATTTTATCACTCTTTTACAATATTGTTATCAATGAATGATATACTTTACAATTCGATTGACATGAATATTTTAAAATTAAAAAAGAGCCGTATCAACGGCAAAAGTATTTGTTAGTCTTTTTTCTTTTTTGCTTTTGTTGTTTTTCCTTGAGCTTTTAATAAATCTCTGATTTCTTCTAAAAGAATCTCTTCATTGGATTTAATCGTTTCTGGTGCCTTTTCTTCTTCTACTTTCTTTTTCTTCAAGTGCATTAACTTATTTACAATCTTTACCATAATAAAGATACAGAACGCGATGATTAGAAAATCAATGACATTTTGAAGAAACATACCATATTGAATTTCAGCATCTTGGATTTTGATAGATAAAGATGTAAAATCAATTCCACCAATAATAATTCCTAAAAGTGGCATGATGATATTATTCACTAAAGATGTAACGATACTTGAAAAAGCTCCTCCTATAATCACGCCGACAGCTAAATCCATGACGTTTCCACGCATGATAAATTCTTTAAACTCTTTCCACATACTTTTTTCCTCCATGTATTACTTATATCATATTTTTTTAGAAAAAAGAAGATTTTTTGCATGAATTCAAAACTTTTTCATAATATTGAGTAATGGAGGTTAAATATGGAAATACTTAAAGTATCATCAAAATCGAGTCCAAGTAAAGTTGCTGGAGCGATTGCAAACATCTATCGGGAACAAAAAGAAGTTGAAATTCAAACCATAGGTGCTGGTAGTTTAAATCAAGCGATTAAAGCAGTTGCAATTGCAAGAGGTTTTGTTGCCCCAAGTGGCGATAATCTTATTATTATTCCAGCTTTCAACGACATTGTAATTGATGGTGAAAATAAAACAGCAATTAAATTAATTGTTACAAACAAATAAAGAACCGTGATTGGTTCTTTTAATTTACAAGTTTATCTAAATCAACGTCACTTCGATCATGCTTAATTGGTTCCCAAGTTTCTGTTTTCTTAAATAAACAAATGATGTTAATCGGAATCCATGTAGCAATAAATAAGGTAAAGAGTAAGACTCCACCCATAATATTACGGACACTTTTATGATTGTATTTAACCACAAAGATATTTAAGGCCACATTGGCTATATAGAATACAATGAAGAATAAAAGTCCAGAGGCATATAAATAAGAGAAGAAATCAAATAATTCGACACCAAAAATATGAAATAAGAATAGAACAATGGCAAGTAAGAAACCTAAGACAACCATAAGTGGTGCTGAATACATCATGACCATATCGAAAGACGCAATATTTCCTTTCTTTAAGAATGTTTTAAATAATTTTCCACCATAAACTTTTAAACAAGCAAGACAACCACTTGTCCATCTTTTTCTTTGACGCCACGAAGTCCAAAAACTTTGAGGATGTTCATCATAAGTAATGGCATCTTCGACAAAAGCAACTTGAATTCCTCTTAAAGCACATTGGCCTGTAAACTCAGAGTCTTCTGTTAAAGTCACTGTATGAAATCCATCTTTAATGACTTCTTTTCTTATCATAAATCCTGTCCCGTTAATGGCCGCAGAACCAGAAAAATTCATACGAGCTCGGTTAAAGAAAAAGTTTTGAATAAAATAGAATAAAGTATAAGAGCCTGTGATCCAGTTATCATCCATGTTTTTTGCATCCCTAAAACACTGTCCTACTTCTACTCCTTCACATAAAGCATCATTCATTCTTGCAAGAAAATCTGGGTGTACTAAGTTATCGGCATCAAACACCACAAAAGCATCCACATCTTTTTCTTTTTGTAATAAATCAAACGCATAGGATAAAGCATCTGCTTTTACTTTCACTTTTACTTTACATTCAATAATTTTAGCTCCTGCATTTCTTGCCACTTCTTCTGTATGATCTGTACAGTTATTGGGAACTACATAAATATCATATAAACTTTCTGGATATCTTTGTTTTTGCAAACTCTTAATGAGCCCACCTATGACATTTTCTTCATTTCTTGTAGGAATCACAATCGCAAATTTATGTTTTGGTTTATGACGTCCAAACATACTTTTATGATAATTTTTAAAACCAAATAGTCCTGTAATTGTAAAATACATACTATAAATAAAAGTGATTGCAAATAATATATAATAAATGGTTACCACTACATTCACCATTTTTATCCATCCTCTCTAAAGGTTATTTTCATAATATACATTCAAATTATAATATAATTCCCATGAAATTTCAATTACATTTTTGTCATTTTCTTTTCATGATCAAAGAGCTTGATTCGAAAAAAAACTTTTCATTTTTCTTTTTTTAGACTATACTTAAAAAAAGGAAAAGTGAAGTATATGAAAAAGTTATATCAAAAATATCAAGAAATCATTTCTTATCTTATTGTAGGAGTTTTAACGACTATTGTGAGTCTTGCTACCTACTTTCTTTGTGTTCATACGTTTTTAGATGCTAATCAATCTTTAGAATTACAACTAGCAAATATTATCTCTTGGATCTGCGCGGTTATTTTTGCTTATTTTACGAACCGTATTTTTGTTTTTAAAAGCAAAAGTAAACATTATACCAAAGAAATTCTTTCCTTTTTCTCTTCTCGAATTTTAACTCTTTTATTAGATATGTTAAATATGTTTCTTTTTGTGACTCTTTTGCATCAAAGTGATACCTTAGGAAAACTTGTAAGCCAAGTCATTGTAACGATTGGAAATTACATATTAAGTAAACTCTTTGTATTTAAGAAGTCTTAATCTTTTTTATGTTGGTATAACTCATTCATATAAAGTTCATAATTTTGTTTATCTTTTTTCACAAGGACTTGTAAAATTGTTCCTGTGGCCCAAGAAAGTAAACTGATTGTGAAGGAAAAACAACTGACGATTAAACTAGGAAATTTTAAAACTTCTTTAGTTTGAAAATAACCGATGTAAGCTGGAAGTCCAATAAATACTCCAAGAAGAAAGAAGACGAATGCAATCAGGTTAAAAAACAAAGAAGGACGATACTCCTTAAATAAAGTGATGATTGTTTTTAAAACTTTGAAACCATCGGAAAATGTATTTAATTTAGAAACACTTCCTGCTGGCCGATCTTGATATTTCACGGGAATTTCTACTATTTTAAAATTTTTATCCACGGCATGAATCGTCATTTCGGTTTCTATTTCGAATCCTTTGGATAACACAGGAAATCCTTTGACAAAATCATAGGAAAAAGCACGATATCCAGTCATAATATCCTTAATCTCATTTTTAAATATTTTATTAATGAGAGTTCTTACTAAACGATTTCCAAAGTTATGAAAAGGTCTTTTGTTTTCCGTAAAATAAGTACTTGATAATCTGTCTCCTATCACCATATCTGCTCTTCCATTTAATACATATTCACACATTTCTTTCGCATTCTCTGCAGGATAAGTATCATCCCCATCTACCATTAAGTAGCAATCGGCATCAATTTCTCTAAACATGGTACGAATGACATTTCCTTTTCCTTGACGATACTCATGACGGACAATTGCTCCAGCATTTTTGGAAATCATACTTGTATCATCTGTCGAATTATTATCATAAACATAGATGGTTGCTTCGGGTAAATTCTTTTTAAAGTCTTTAATCACTTTCTCAATAGTTTTTGCTTCATTATAGCAAGGAATTAAAACTGCAATTTTATCTTTTTTCATTTTCTTTACTACCTCTCTACTTCGATTAATTTTTTATTTTCTTTATTTACTTTATATAATGTTTTTTCTTTGATTTCTCCTTCAAACATCTCTTTATAAAGGGATGGAAATGCTTCTGGGTATTCCTGAATATACACATAATCTTGTTTCCATATGGTTTCTTTTACTAAATCTTTTGGATCTGTATCAATATTATCATATAAGTAATTGTATTCTTTACAAATGGCTCTTGACTCTAAAAAATATTGTAATAAATAACTATAGCTATAATCTTGCATGATAATAAATATTTTAGAATTTTCTTCTGTATTTGGATTGATAATGCTTGCAATTTCTTTAAATTCTACATAGTTATCATCAAAATACTTTTGAGGTAATAAACACTTTAAATTTTGATTAATCCCTAAAAGGAATATGCAAAAGATCACTATTAATTTTGGCGTATAATATTTCTTTTCTTCCATAAGGGAGAGAATGAGACCAATCAAATATAAGAATTCAATTAATACATAGCTTGACATGTATCTTCCAAAGCAAGCAAGAGTCACCGTTTCTCCTTCGGAAAAGCAAAACATATAAAGAATAGATATGGTAAGGGCATAGAAAAAAGTTCCACAAGTAAATATAAATAAATGAAGCCCATATTTCTTTAAATCAAATTCTTTTTTATGAAATAAATGAATCAAAGTAAGAAGAAGAACGACTATGAGATAGCAATAAACATAACCAATTTTAAAAGGTTTTATAATAATAGGTTCGGTAAATAAATATTCTTTAAATAAAGAGAATGCTTGTAATTTATACCCTACTCCTTCATTTTTAAATACAATATTAAAATATTCTATAATATTAATGTTTCCTAGTGAAAACTGAGCTCCTGTTTGCATCATCGTGGTATACAAATTCCAAATGATAAATGCAAGAACAGGAAGAATAAGAATTAGAAAACTGTGAATCCAAAATTTAAAATCTTTTATTTTTTGATGCTTGATTAGAATCTCATAAAGGATATAGAATACAAACACCATCACTGCTAGAGGGAGCCCAATTTGTTTGGTTAGTAAAAGAGCAAGAATACTTAAAGATAACGTTATGTTTTTAAAAGTAGAATTTTTCTCCCACAAAACAATAAACATTGGAAAGACAGCCATCACTGAAATCAATAAATCGGTTTGAATTGTTTTAAAAATTTGATAGGGATCAATTGCTAGAATGGTTAAAAGAAAAAGGAATGGTAAAATGAAAATATTAATTTTCTTCTTTAAATGATCTACAACATAAGGGACAAAAATACCAAACATATAACAATGCAAAGCAATGTTCATCGTTTGTTCACTATAACTTAGAATATTACACCAAAAATATTCAAATAAACTAATAAATGGTGGATAGTCTTTATGCCAAATCATAAGAGATGCTCCATCCGAATAAAATCGATCTAAACGTAACATTTCTTTGACCATTTCACCCCAATGAGCTAGCTCATCCCAAACCGAAAACTGTTGCTCAAAATCAGTAATATAGATTGCAACAAAGATAAGGAGAAAAGCAAAGAAACCTTTAGAAAAAATATTAGCTATAAATTCTTTATCTTTTTTAACAATTTTGTAAATAGTAAGTCCTAGTCCCAAAACAGAGAGTAACAAAATACACCACATTCCCACATGAAATGAATGAAAAGCAAACTGACTTACATACAATACAAATGGAATACTCATTAAAGTGATAGGTAAACATTTTCCAAAAGATTTTTTACTAAAATAAGAAACACCAAAAGTTAATAATATAAGTATAACTAAAACTACCATAAACTCACTACCCTCCAAGGTTTTCTTTCAAAAAAATTGTATCATGCTATTTCTAGAATTACAACTATATTTTACTTTTTTAGAGTTATATAAGTAGGCTAAAAAAATGATAAAAGTACTTGCATTTTCTATATTTTTTTGATATATTATCTAAAGAAACGCAGGTGTGGTTCAGTGGCTAGAATGCGACCTTGCCAAGGTTGAGACGGGAGTTCGATTCTCCTCACTTGCTCCAGT